>CAOOJO010000023.1 GCA_948496895.1 uncultured Acetatifactor sp.
CCCGAGGATTTTCCCCTGCTGGCCCGCTATGAGCTGATCCAGACCGTCATAGACTATCCCTACGCCAGGCTGCTCGATCAGGCGGAAGCGGGCATCCATGTGCACATCGGCATCGATACCGGCATGCACCGCGTGGGCATACGCTGCGAGGACATCGAGGACATCAAAGCGGTCTATGACCTGCCGCATATCGTCATAGACGGGCTCTTCACCCATCTGTGCGCCTCCGACTCGCCCCTGCCGGAGCACAAGGACTTTACCAGAGCACAGGTCAGGGCCTTCTACCAGGTGGCGGAGTTCCTGAAAAAGGAAAACTGTCCCTGCCCCAGCCTCCATCTGCTGGCCAGCTACGGCATACTGAATCTCCTCCAGAATCGAGAGGGGCTGGAGACGGAGCGGGAGCAGCCGCCCAAGCGCTTCGCGGAGCGGCGGATCGCCACGGCCCAGCAGAAGCTGGCTGCCGATTATGTCCGCCCGGGCATCGTCCTCTACGGCCTTCTGAACAACGAGGCCGACATGGTTCCCTGGAAGCGTGCCCTGAAGCCTGTCCTGTCCCTGAAGGCAAAGGTCACCTCCCTGCGGCCCCTCTATGCAGGCGAGGGCGCGGGATACGGCATCACCTTCACCGCCGAACAGGATATGCGGATCGCCGCCATCTCCATCGGCTATGGCGACGGCCTGCCCAGACAGCTCTCAGGCGGCAGGGGCAGCGTCCTGATCCGCGGCCGCAGAGCGCCTGTCATCGGCAGAATCTGCATGGACCAGACCATCGTGGACGTCACGGACATCCCCCAGATCCAGGTGGGAGACACCGCTGTAATCATCGGTAGTTCCGGGGAGGAGGAAATCACGGCAGGGCAGATTGCGGAGCAGTGCGGCACCATCAGCCATGAAATCGTATGCTGCCTGGGGACAAGGGTGGAGCGAATCCTGGTATGAATACAGAAAGCCGCTGACACAAAGGGAATCCTGCCTCCAGGACAGGATTCCCTTTTACTGTGTGGCCCATTCCGTAAAGTAGGCGTCCAGCCACTCCATCCGATTTTCCTGATATTCCAACAGCTCTGTAATGTCAGAGGTCACCGGGCATTCCGGCCACCTTTCGCTTTCTCTTCGCATCGCGCCTGTCTCCACCAGATAGTCCCGATTCTCCCGCAGCAGGCCCAGAACCGATTCCGTATTCAGGAATCCCGTTCTGTACTGGTTCCAGCGTTCCAAAAAAGGAGGCCCGATTTCCTCGAAGCGGGCAAATTTCAATCTGGGCAGGACAGAGTCCGCGTACACGTATCTGTAGTCCTTCTCGAACCGGGCCAGGTTCCCGCTTTCGCCGTCATAAATATTTCCAAAGGTGAAGTCCAGATCCCAGGGAATCTGCTTCATCACATACTCCCCCTCCGCCCTCACCTCCGCGGCAAAATACAGATTCTTATAGTGATTGTCGCTGGCGGACGCCACCATCAGGAACATAAAGACGTCCGACAGATTTCCTACCCTGACGGTAGATAAGGCTTCCTCATAATCCAGCTCGGGATTGATATAGAACCTTTCATTAAAGTCCAGCATGGGATACCATACGGCTCCGTAATCCACGATTTCTCCGGGATGGCTTATGCGAATCCCCTCCACGGTGGAATTTCCCTCCGCAACGGCTGTCGCAAAGGCTTCACTGGTGGGCACGGTCCAGCTGATGACCTTATAGAGCACATCATTCCTGTCCAGGCCCAGCTTCTCCTCATCCACAGGCTCCACCAGGCAGTACAGCCCCAGATATTCGTTGTTCACGACCAGCTCCACGTACTCCAGCCGCGGCCCGTCCTGCTTCAGCTCCTTGTCCGCCCCGCTGAACATCTCCCAGATCTGCGCGGCGGTCTTCTCCCGGATTCTGGTGTCATCCGTATAAAGGGCATTCAATTTCCAGCTGTTGTCGGAGCGCATCCCCAGCAGCGGCGCGTCCACCTTCTGCCCCCGGCTGTCCTGTAGCTTCAGCGAATATGACTTTTTGTCGAATTTACGGCTTGTGTTGCCCTTCACACGGCAGGCCGCGTAGGATTGATGTATTTCATATCGGCCATCCCCCACGCCGGGGTCAAAGACGCGAATCATCCCCTGCAGCTCCTCGCTGTCGGGTATCCGCTCCCCGGTCCCTGTGTCGATAGAGACAAAGGGCGTGCCGGACACCACCAGCTTACATCTGTAATAGCATTCCGAATCCACCAGCCATATCCAGAACACATGCCCCTCTCTGATGGCGTCCTGTTTCCTCTGCCAGTAGGCGTCCCGGGTCGTACAGAGAATAAAATCCTTCGCGGACAGCTCACCCTCCCAGTCCGGCGCACCAACGCTCTGGGGCAGATAGAGGGTATTGCTCTCCGCGTCATAGGGCAGCGGAGCGCCTTCAAAAAGAACGCCGGGATTGCCCTGCGCCTCCTGGAGCTTCCTCTCCTCCAGAAAGTCCGTATCCTGCACGATCGCCATCCCCAGCGCGCCCTCTTCATAGGCGGCCAGCGCCCGCACCGCCGAAGCGCGCGCCCATTTGGGAATCACTTCTGTTTTCCATATCATCAGCGCGGCAATGCCGATTATACTGATGATACATATTGCGAAGACTCGTCTTTTCCTCACCTGCTTCTCCTAATAGGTCACTTCGCCATCATGCGAGAGCAGCGAGACCATGCTTATTTTTTCCATTCCCGCAAGCTCCTTCACCAGCCCCTGCCCTTCTTTTACGCGCAGCTCCACAATCATGTCCATCCCGTTCTTGGTGACATTGTGGGATTTTACGGTATAGCTTTTGGTATATTTTCTGATGGTGTCCAAAATGACAGCGTCCATCTGCGCGTCCACAGCGTTTACCACCAGCAGCAGCGGTGCTTTTGCCACAGGAATCATGTCCAGCCCTAAAATCAGCACCGTTATGGCCACCGAAGCGATCACCGCTATTTCAAACAGGCCGGCTCCGCAGATGATCCCTACCGATATGGCCCAAAACAAAAACACCAGATCCATGGGCTCTTTGATGGCGGAACGGAACCGGACGATGGACAGCGCGCCCACCATGCCCAATGAAATCACGACGCTGTTCTGAATGGCCAGGATGATAGCCGCCGTGACCAGCGCCAGCGCCACCAGCGATATATTGAAGCTTTTGGAATAAAACGACCTTCGGGAAACGATTCTGTAGATACCGAAAATATAGAGTCCAAGACATGCCGTGACCGCAAATACCACAACCACCGAGGTTGTGGAAATTTCCGCGGATGTGAATCCCTCCAGAAAAGATTTTTTCAAGATATCCTGAAACCCCATCTTTTATTCCCCCGCTTCTATATAGTAAACTTTCTGCACATATAATACTTGGAATATGCGGATCTCTGTAGTCTGTGCACCTGCAGCAGATTGTATATGGAATCCGGAAGCAGCTCATCGTACTTTATTTCCAGGATATGCCTGCCGATAGGCATGACCGGCCGGGTGGAGACCCTGGGACACATGAATTCCCTTACGTTTCTGCCGGAGCCGATGCCGCGGTCAAATGTAATCCTGACATTGCCCGTCTCATAGACATAGGGCGTCCGTTCATACTCTACGATCACTTTGGCGGAGAACCGGCGCATCCGGTACTGCAGGATGAATTTTGTCAGCAGCGCCCTCTGCTGCCCGTTCAGGCCATCCGCCATGTCCATCGCCATCGTCACGGGGAACTCCCCTTCAATCAACGACCTGCACATCTCCTCCGTGAGCGGGCAGGAGGCCTTGTGGTTCATACCATGCTCTTTCCTCTTGCATTCCAGCGTGATGCGATCCAGGCTGCCATTATATATCCTAATCCTGAACTTCTCACGGGGATCCGTCCCGTTCTCATTCTCATAATAGCAGGTGTTGTCATAGTCGTCAAAATAGACGCTCCGCACCAGATATGTACTGTCCCCATCCGCATGGGCGTCCGTCCTGCAGATATGGCGAATCCGCTCCCTTATCTGGCAGAGCTCCTGGTCTGAACAAATGTATTTTATTTCGTTCCGGTATTTTTCCATAGGTATCCGCTTTCCGATTCAGACTACCATCAGTTTACCCTTCCCGAAAAATTTTGTCAATATTTTTGTAATGCCGCGACCCATATTGCGCGTCAAAAACAGACAGGGGCACGCCCGTCAATCCGGCATGCCCCTGTTCCTGTCCCATTATGTACCTGTCATTTAACCGAAGTACCTCTTAAGAAGTCCCTCGAACGCCTTGCCGTGTCTCGCCTCATCCCTTGCCATCTCATGGACGGTGTCATGGATAGCGTCAAGGCCCAGCTCCTTGGCCCTCTTGGCCAGATCCGTCTTGCCCGCGGTAGCGCCGTTCTCAGCGTCCACTCTCATCTCCAGATTCTTCTTGGTGGAATCGGTCACGACCTCGCCCAGCAGCTCCGCGAACTTCGCCGCATGCTCAGCCTCCTCGTAGGCGGCCTTCTCCCAGTACAGGCCGATCTCCGGATAGCCCTCTCTGTGGGCTACTCTCGCCATGGCCAGATACATGCCTACCTCAGAGCACTCGCCCTCGAAGTTAGCGCGCAGATCCTTGATGATATCCTCGCGCACGCCCTGGGCGACGCCTACTACATGCTCGGCAGCCCAGGTCTTCTCGCCGGCCTGAACCGTGAATTTCTCAGCAGGCGCGTGGCAGATGGGGCACTCAGCGGGCGGATTGTCGCCCTCATGAACATAACCACATACTTGACATACATACTTCATACTATCTATCTCCTTTTCTTTAAAAAATATAGGGTAACCTTCTTATAGCCCCTGCGGCTTCATGCAATCCGGACAGACACCGTAAAAGTATGCCACATATCCGGTCACACGCCCGCCGCAACGCCGGGCAGCCCTTTCCAGAACAGCGCCGATGTCCTCCGTCTCCAGGTCCACCACCGCTCCGCAGTTCTCACACAGCAGGTGAAAATGCGGGGAAGTGTCCGCGTCGAAGCGGTCCGCCCCGTCTCCCATGCTCAGCCTGTTAATCTCCCCGTCCTTTGCCATAAGCGCAAGATTACGGTATACAGTGCCGAGGCTGATATTGGGGTCGGCCCGGCGGACATTCATGTAAATGACATCCGCAGTGGGATGATCCTTTCTGGTCATCAGAAATTCCTTTACCAGATCCCGCTGCCTGCTGTGCTTCCGTGCAGCCATCCAACGCTCCTCTCTGACACTGTCCGCTCTGGAAAACATAAATAATAATGATTACTGTTTTTATTATAATGATTTTCCAGTAATTGTCAATAGGCTCCAGAAACTTTTTGCCATGATTGTTTGCCTCTTGACGCGCCTCCCCGCAGATGCTATAATAAATTCTGGTCAGAAACCATAACAAAACTTATATGAAGGAGGCTGATTCCTATGCAGAAATACTTTTGTAATCCCTGTGGATATACTTACGATCCCGAAAAAGGCGACCCTGAGCACGGCATTGCTCCCGGCACCCCTTTCGAGTCCCTTCCCGATGACTGGTGCTGCCCTGTGTGCGGCGTGAGCAAGAGCATGTTCCAGCCCTGCATCGAGAACTACAACTAAACATAGCGCCAAAAGAGCCGTTCCACGACCGCGTCCGCGGGAAGAAGGAACGGCTCTTTCTCTATGAAAGGAATGCGCTCTCATGCTTCTTGAAGAAGTCAAAATAGGCCCGCACTCCCATAAGCTCCGTCCACCGCTTTACATCCACCACGTCCTCGTCAAAGTCATAGATCTTAGCGCCCCGCATGGCAAGCAGGAAGGGCGAGTGGGTGGCGATGATGAACTGGCATCCGAAGAAGCGGGCGGAGTCCTCCAGGAATTTCGCCAGCTCCTGCTGGCGTGACGGGGAGAGGCTGTTCTCCGGCTCATCCAGAAGATACAGGCCGTTCTCCCGGATCTTCTCCGAAAAATAGAGGAATGCGCTCTCGCCGTTGGAGTGCTCCCGCACATTGTCCATGACATTGTTCCTCACATATTTCGACTGCGTCTTGCGGCGGGCCATATGGACTTTTTTCAGCTGCTCATAATCCTCCAGGGACTTCATCTGAAAATGCGCGTATTTATTCTCAAGGTACTCCTCGAACAGCTCCTCCCGTCTGCCGTTGATGCCGTCATTGAGGCATCTGAGATTCAGGACGAAATCGAAGACGTCGTCGCTGGTGATGATTCTGCTGTCCGCCGGAATCCGGGCCCGGGTCTCGAACTCGCACATTCTCAGATAATCTTCAAAAAAATCGGAGCGATTGTAGGCGGATTCCCTGACAACCCCCGCCTTCTGGGCAATCACGTTCAGGGCCGTGGTCTTGCCGGAGCCGTTCCCGCCGTACAGAATCGTGACAGGCTCGAAATCCAGCATCCGCAGGCCATGCTTCGACAGCACCTGAAACGGATAGAAGCTGTCGTAACAGGTTCTCTTAATCCCCATCAGGAAGCTGTATTCCCGTTCTATATCCGGAAAAGAAAAATGTGACAGATATATCATTTCATCAGCCCCTTCAGCTCCTCCAGCAGCTCCAGGTCGGACTGCTGCACCCTGATGTTGGCAGTGACAGGCTCCTCCCCGGGCCTGGCGACGCTCAGCTCGATTACCGTCCCCTCTTCTATCTGTCTGGAAAAGACTGCCTTCAGAAAGGCTCCAAACTTCGGATGGTTATGGTTGAACTGGTTCCTGGCGCCCATCAGCTTCAGCATCGATGCCGCGTTCATGCCGTTCATATCGCTCATTTCTCTCCTTTCGCAAGAAAAATCATCATATTTTTTTAGAAATCTCATATTTAAATTTTTTGCCACTTGTATAAATCGAGAAAATATGGTAACATATAAATCGAGAATACAAGGACGTAATAAATGTCGGTGTACCACCACAGGAAGTTGCAGCTCCCTGTGGCAAGGTTGGTAGAGTTGCCTACCACACGATACAGACCGAGTCTGCGATACACACATTGGTATTATAACGCATTTGTGGTAAAATTACAATGCCTTTTGCTGTGTGGAGCGACCGGGCCATCTGTTAGCCTTATGATATACACGGGGTGAAAAGTGTGGACGCATGCTTGACACCTCGTTCTTGATTCTCACCTGAATGTCCTTGGCGGCGGAGCGCTCTGCCGCCCGGGGCGTTCTAAGTGAGGACATGGAAGATACAGCAGTACATATCTGCCCGTGGCAGGCGGCAGAATGCCACAGCATGAACAAAGGGAGAATTCAAAAGCATGGAAGGCCTGAACAATCTATTTATGGACGCAACAGAAAAAGAAGCAGCGATTTTGGGAGAATTAATCCTGCACCGGTTTTTAACGAAGGGGATTCTGAAGAGCCGTTTTTGCGTATTGACGAACAAGCGCGTGTATGTCGGGGGCACGTACTTCCACAATACTGACGGGGCTTATCGGATTCGAAAGGGGGAATACACCATCGATGTACGGGACATCACCAGCTCCGGCTTCTCCACTGTCAGGTTCGGCGGTGTCTTTCTGTTAGAAGTGCTGTTCGTAATCCTGCTCAGCATATTGACCGGGTTTTTCCTGCTGTTCGTACAGGCGGTAGACCATATCTATTTTGGGCTGGACGCCATCATCTGGAATTGCACCATCCTGCTGATAATAGGCCTGGTGGCGGTGCCGATATTCTTCTATTTCAGTCCCTTCCGGATATTCGTGATCGAATATACCGGAGGCAAGATTGCCTTCCTGTCCTTTGGATACCTGGATGACGATTTCCGCATGTTCCAACGGGAGCTGTTCAAAGTCAAGGATGCCTGTCTGGACCCCTCCAGCCAAAGGCCGGCACCGGCAGATGCGGCAAATTTTGAAAAAAAAGAAAATACCACTTGACAGGCTGCGGAATTTGCCGTATACTGATACATGTTCCGGTGGTCACGTGCCGGTGATGCGATAGTGGCTCAGTTGGTAGAGCGCCACCTTGCCAAGGTGGAAATCGCGGGTTCGAGTCCCGTCTATCGCTTTTTCAAAACAATCAGCTTCCGCTGATTGTTTTTTTGTCTATTTCTCCAGACAGCGCCCAATGTCTTGAAACTGCCGCGAAGCAATGGAATAGTATGCAAATACCGCGGTGTCTTCGGGAATATTACGAAATTTCACAAATTCAGTGTCCCTCTTGCCAATTATACGGATTAGTGCTAAACTGAATATGCTGCTTCACTTAATGAAACAAGGAGGAAATAACATGAAAAAAGGAAGTAAGTTGCTGGTCTTGCTGCTGGCTCTGGTCATGGCTCTGTCCATATGCGGGTGCGGCGGCAGCGACAGCGGAAAAGATCTGATCGGCACATGGTCTCTGGACTACGACATGGCGAATCTCCTGGCGGGAGAGATGGGCGAAGAATTCGAAGGCTTCAACGCCTCGCTGGTAATGCCCATCTGCTTCGAGTTCCGGGAGGACAAGACCTTCACCATGTACGGTGAGCCCGAGGCATTCAAGGCCAACTACAACACCTGGCTGGACGAGTTCCTGGCCTTCGCCACGGATGTGATGTACACCGAGTTCGCCAATCAGGGGCTGGAGGATAAGGCTGCTGCCGACGCCGCCTTCGAGGAGGCCTACGGCACCGGCATCACGGACTATCTGCGCCAGACCTTTGAGGCTGAGGTGGACGTGGACAGCCTGCTGGGCGAGATGACCACCGACGGCAAGTACGACACCTCTGGCAATAAGCTTTACATGGCCGAGGAGGGGACGGAAATCGACAAGAACGCATACGATGTCTTCACGGTCAGCGGTGATACCCTGAAGCTGGAGCTTCCCTCCGGCGCTGACCCCAGCGAGGGAGAGATTCTTCCTGGAATGGAGTATCCTCTGGAGTTCAAGAAGGCGAACTGATTCACCTGTGAACCTTGCCACGGTTCCATATTCTGGAAGGCTGGGCCCTGGGCGTAGGACTGCGGAAAAGCAGCCTGCCCAGGGCTTTTCCGTTAAAAGGGAACAGGGGCCAGAAATAGCTCATTCCCCCGAAGGTGGGCGTGGTGGCGGCGGACAGCGCAGTGAGCGCAAGGCAGGCCAGAAAGCCCCACAGGCCCAGGAAGCCCGTGCCCAGGATCAGCACGATTCTGTAGAGCCGGATGGCGTCGGCGAACTCGGTGTCCGCAATGGCCAGGGAGGTCAGCAGCGTGACGGCCCCGTAGAACAGTACCTCCGCGGAGGCCCAGTTCAGGCTCACCGCCATATCCCCTATGATCAGCCCTCCCACGATGGATAAGGAGCCTGAGAACTTCCCAGAGCTCAGGGAGGAGGAGTATTTGAACAGATCCAACAGGAATTCCACCGCCAGGACATAGAAGAACAATCGTTCTTTCGTCAACCCGCCCTCCGAAATCACCCCCCAGGCCCGGGCGGTATCGGGGAAATAGGCCGTGAGCAGCAAAAACAGCGGCAGCAGGGCCATGCTCACCGGAATGCACAGGAAGCGCACCAGCCGGAAATAAGTGCCTACCGCGGGGCTTTTATAATAATCCTCGGGGCTCTGGGTGAACTGGAAGACCGAGCAGGGCAGCACCAGCGCCTGGGGCGAATTGTCCACCAGCACCAGGATATGCCCCTCCATCAGATAGCTGCAGGCCACGTCAGGCCGTTCCGTCATCCGCGTGCCGGGCAGCGGGTTCCACCAGTGCCTGGGCACCAGAAGCTCCTCCAGGCTCTTGGCCCCCATGGTCAGGGAAGTGACCCTCAGGGCGTCTATCCGCCGCGTAAGCAGTTCCAGCAATTCTTTGTTCACGGAATCGCGTATATAGGCGATGGCCACATCCGTCCTGCTCTCCTCCCCCACGCTATGCATGGAGAATACCAGCCCGGTGGAGCGCACCCTCCTGCGGATCAGGTTCGCGTTGAACAGCAGCGTCTCCACGAAGCCGTCCCGGGAGCCTTTGGTCACCCGCTCCAGATCCGGCTCCGCGATGCCCCTGGCGGGATAGGTGCGGGCATCTATCAGAATCGCCTGAGGGAAGCCATCGATGAACAGGGCCGCCGGGCCGCTGAGCACGTTCCGGAAGATGTCCTCCCAGGAATCGCACAGGGAGGCCTGGGCATATCCCATCTTCCCGTCCATATACCGGACGATGTCCTCCACCCTGTCGTCCTTCATATAAGCGGAATCCTGCAGATCGGAGAAAATCTGCTGCAGCAGATCCGTCTTGCAGAATCCGTTCACGCCCAGGAAGAAGGCCGGGGTCTGCCCCAGGTACAGATGCCTGGTCATCAGGTCGAAGCTCTCTCCTACCGGTAGTTTTTCTTTGATATATCGTATATTTTCATCCAAAACAGAAGATAAAGCCATGCGGTTCGTCCCCTTTCCCAGGCGGTGCAGTCCACCCCTTTTTTCAGTCTTCCCAACTGTCCATGGCTTATTCCTGTTTCCGCGAAGTCCTTCTGTCCTATATGGGGAAAAATGTGAGGATTTATGTAGAGCGAAACAGGAAGAGCTCCCATTTCGCAAAAGAGAATCCGACATGGATTTCACTGCCGATGTCACCAGAAGAGCTGCACCAGCCCCAGTCCGATCAGCAGCGCGCCGGAAACCGGCTCCGCCGCGCAGCCCGCCAATTGGAGCCCATGGCATCCGCCCAGCCGGTTGCCCGCGGCCAGGAACAGCACGGAGCAGAGGAGCGTAAACGTGGCCGTGGGGGCCAGCGCCAGGCCTGCCATGCTGGCGCTCAGGCCTGCGCTCAGGTTGTTCAGGGATAATGTCAGGCTTAAGCCGAACACCTCCGGCAGCTCCAGGCAGGGCGCGGGCGTGCAGGCACCGCCAGGGCCGGTTTCCCGCCGCGTGCCCTCCCCCTTCTCCCGTCCTCTGCCATCGGGCGGAATCCGGGGCGGGGCCTTCCTGCAGCTTCGAAGGAATGCCGCCGCCCATTTGGCGATATAGTACAGCCCCAGAAGAATCAGGATCAGGCTTCCCGCGTATGCCCCCACCGCCCTGGGCAGGAGGGCCGCCAGCCTGTGCCCCAGCCCCACGGAGAGGCAGGTGCCCAGGAGGGTGATCAGGCTGATCGTCAGATTCTGCCAGAGCCTGATCCGCACCCCGCGCAGCCCGAAGCTGATTCCCACCAGCAGCGCGTCCAGGCTTGCCGAAATCCCAAACAGGAGAGAAGCGATAAGCATAAGCAATCTCCTGTAAGATTAAGTCTCTATTTACTATACTCAGGAACGGTCGAATCTGCCACCTATTCCCGATGCTTTCCGTCCGTGGCGCACTCCTCTATGAGCTGCACGATTGTCCGAATGGAGTCCATCTGTCCGCTGTCGTGCATGGCGTCCCGGAAGGTCTGCCTGGAGAAGTAGAGCTCATGCACCTTATCCACCAGCAGCTCCGTGGTCAGGTCGTCCTCATTAATCACGATGGAGAAGCCCTGGGCCTCGAAGGATCTGGCGTTGAGGAGCTGATCTCCCCGGCTGCTGGAGGCGGGAAGCGGGATGAGGATATTGGGCTTCTTCAGTGCCAGCAGCTCGCAGATGGCGTTGGCTCCGGCCCTGGAGATCACGATGTCCGCCATGGCGAAGAGATCCTTCAGCTCCGCCTTCACGTATTCGAACTGCCTGTAGCCCGGGGTGTTCAGGAGCAGGTTGTCGATTTTGTCCTTGCCGCACAGATGGACGACCTGGAAATCCCCCAGGAGGCTGGGAAGCGCTGCCCTCACCGCCTTATTCACATTGGCGGCCCCCAGGCTCCCGCCGATTACCATAATCACCGGGGTGTTGGCATTGAAGCCGCACATGTCCAGCCCGGCCAGCTTATTGCCCTGGGCCAGCTCCGCCCGGATCGGGGAGCCGGTCAGCACCGCCTTGTCCTCCGGCAGGAGCTTCAGGGTCTCCGGGAAATTGCAGCATACCTTCCTGGCCACGGGGATGCATATCTTGTTGGCCAGCCCCGGCGTCATGTCGGATTCGTGGATGATGCAGGGAATTCCCAGGGACGCCGCGGCCCTGACCACAGGGACGGCCACGAAGCCCCCCTTAGAGAAGACTACATCCGGCTGATACTTTTTCAGGAATTTCCTGGCCTCTCCGAAGCCCTTGATGACGCGGAAGGGATCCGTCAGGTTCTGGAGATCCAGGTACCGTCTGAACTTCCCGGTGGCGATGCCCACATAGGGCAGGTCGAAATCCCCCACCAGCCGCTTCTCGATGCCGTCGTAGGATCCCATATAGGTGATCTCATACCCCGCTTCCTGCAACGATGGAAGCAATGCAATATTGGGGGTAACGTGTCCCGCGCTGCCCCCGCCTGTCAAAACGATTTTTTTCATAAGCAATGCCTTTCAGAATATGGATTAAAGCATTTCTTCCAGTGCCCGGGCCAGCTGGTCAGGACAGGAGGTGGGCTTGGCCCCGCAGCGGATGCCCTTCAGCCGGGAAATGGCCTCCTGGGGCTTCATTCCCTTCACCAGAGCGCTCACGCCCTGGAGATTGCCATGGCAGCCGCCGGTGAACTTTACGGAATCGATCAGGCCGTCCTTCAGCTCGATGTCTATCTGCTGGGAGCAGGTTCCATGTGTCTTGTATTTCAGTGAGTCCATCCTTTTCGTCTCCTTTGCGATTCATTATTAAGGTACATTTTAACAGATTTCTCTCCGTTCTGCAATCGCTTTTTGCGCATGTCGCAGCATGAGGGAACGGCTGTTTTCCTGTCATAAAAGCATGGAAAAATACGATGGAAAATTCTGTAAACTCACCGCCCGCTGCGTTATACTTAAAAGCAGAACAAATGCAGAGAGGAGGAACATTATGTTGCGTGTATTTCAGGAAGAAAAGCTGATAACGGTCGCAATGTTTACCTGTCTGGGCATCAGCATCATCCTTCGGATATTTCTAGGGCTGCTGTACCGGAATATGATAAAGGAGGCCGACAACATGGCCATCACGAAGAACCGGCTGCTGCGGCAGTGCAAGACCAAATTCGCCAGCTGCTACGAGATGAGCGGCGGAGTTCCCAATATCTCCGTCTTTGTGGACAAGTTCCTGGGCAGGATGGCCCTGGGGCATCTCTCCTTCGACACCCTCTACCATCTGTCCGGCCAGATGATGCTCCTGTCCGTGGTCTGCTCCGGCATAGGCGTGTGCAAGTCCATCCTGGCGGGGAGGACTCTGGGGGACGTGCTGCCCTTCTACATCGCCAGCTTCTTCGGGCTCTACGCCTATTTCAGCATCTCCACCGTGGTGGACGTCAGCGGAAAGAAGCGGGTGCTGAAGGTGAACCTGGTGGACTATCTGGAGAACCACCTGTCCCCGCGCATCGACATCACCAGGCAGGATATTGAAATGCTCTACGGAGAATCCGTCTTCGAGGAGAAGCAGGGAAGCCGCCCCCAGAACAGGGCAAGGCGGCGGAAGAACGCCCGGGGAGCCGTCCGCAGGCCCCAGGAACAGCGCACGCTGGAGCTGATGCCCATCGGCAACCGATTAGCTGCCGGCGGGGAAGAGCTGGCGGACATGGACGCGCCCCAATCCCCCCGCCAGCAGACGCCTCCCATCCCGCCCCAGCCCGCAGATCCTGATATGCCCGGGTTCGCCATGGCAGAGGATTCCGCCCTGACGGATCCCTCCTCTATGGTCACGGAGGAGGAGCTGGAGGCGCTGCTGAAGGAATTCCTGACCTCCTAGACAGGCCGAATCCCCAAATCCCGGGAAGCTTAATTTCGGGAAAGATTTGCCAATTTATCTTGAAATTGCCTTCTGACTTTGCTACACTGGAATGGGCTTATCCCAGCCAGGAGCTTATCGCGCGGTATAGTATGGCGGCTGGAATCCAGCCGCCGTTTTTTATACACAGGCCCGCATCTGGAAATTTACCGCGCGGCGAACAGTGGGGAAGGGCGTTCCCGCTCGATTGGGGAATAACGCTTTACAGAAAGGATATGTTATTATGAAGATCGTGATATTGGAGCGGAACAGCGTGGGCACGGACGTGTCCGTGGACTGCATCGGCGAGCTGGGCGAGATGACCGTTTATGACAATACTGTCACTTTGGAGGAGGTCCGGGAACGGGTCAAGGACGCGGACATCGTCATCGCCAACAAGTCCCCCCTGCGCCGGGAGACCCTGGAGGACGCGCCGAACGTAAAGCTGATCTGCGAGTTCGCCACAGGCTTCGACAACTGCGACTTAAGCTACTGCGCCTCCAGGGGCATCAAGGTGGCAAATGTGCGGGACTACTGCACGGCCATGGTGGCCCAGCACACCTTTACCCTGGCCCTTACCTTAAGCCAGAAGCTGTTCCACTATGACGCCTATGTGAAATCCGGAGCCTACAGCGCCCAGGACCGCTTCTCCAATTTCGACCTGCCCTTCTGCGAGCTGGAGGGCAAGACCTGGGGCATCGTAGGGATGGGCAACATCGGCAGACGGGTGGCGAAGATAGCCCAGACCTTTGGCTGCAGAGTGGTCTTCCATTCCATCACGGGAAAAAGCGGCTGCGCGGAATATCCCCGGCTGGATAAGGACACACTGCTTGCAGAGAGCGATTTCCTCTCCCTGCACTGTCCCTTAAGCGACCTGTCCCGGAACTTCATCGACTCGGAGGCGCTGCGGAAGATGAAGCGGACCGCGGTGCTGATAAATGTGGCCAGAGGCCCTGTGGTGAACAATGCCGACCTGTACGAGGCCCTGGAGGCAGATGAGATAGCCGCCGCGGGCCTGGACGTGGTGGAGAAGGAGCCCCTGGAGCCAGGCAATCCCTTAAGCCGCTTCCAGGACAGCAACCGCCTGATCATCACCCCTCACCTGGCCTGGGCCAGCGTGGAGGCCCGCAGGCGCTGCGTGGAGGAGGCCTACCGGAACATCGCCGCTTTCCTGCAGGGCGAAGACAGGAATATCGTCAACCCCTGACAGCCCCCGCAGCCGTGTCAGCGGCAGGCTTCCATATGCGGGCCTGCGCATAGAGAATGCCGGAACACG
>CAOOJO010000024.1 GCA_948496895.1 uncultured Acetatifactor sp.
AGGGCCGAAAAGAGAGGGAGAAGTCGGACATGGCGCCCCAGATGCCGGCCAGGCCGCCGTTTTCGTCCTTTTTCGCCAGATGCTGGATTTCCGCGAAATGGGAGTTGGCATCCTCCCACAGTCTCTGGACGAAGCCCTGGCCGTCCAGCGTGGAGCCCTCCTTGCCGATTACGGTAAAAGATTCCTTGATGCACCTGTTCACGTTCATTGCCATACCTCCATTATGTATCCCACTCCGCGCCCGCACCTTGGCAGTACAGGGAAAAGGGCGGGTGGGAATTGCTCTCGTAGGGCGTAAGCTCCAGCCCGTCTTTCCCGGAGGCCGCGCTCTGTATCAGCTTTTTCGTCAAATCCGGCACGTCTTCCCGGGCCAAAGCCTCCGCCACTTCCATCCAGACTACCTCGCTGTTCTCGTCGCCGTCGGAGACGGGCGTACCGGAGACATATCCTGCCCGGAACGCGATGTACCAGTCATGCATGTTGAAGCGGATGCCGATGATGCTCTGCGGTTCTACTCTGACCCCGGTCTCCTCCAGGTATTCCCGGACAAGGGCATCCTGGGGCGTCTCGTTCCACTCCACATATCCGCCGGGGACGATCAGCTTGCCAGCGCCGCCGCCGTAGGTATGCCTTGCCAGCAGGACTTTGCCCTCATGTATCACGACTCCAGTGACGCTTTGTCCCCAGTTGGTGTTGCTGTTCTCCATTTCATCCACTCCTCTCCGCAGAAACCGGCTGCTGCAGCCGTCCTGTCATGTGCCTGGAATGCCTTTGCCCAGAATCTCCTCCATGGACGCCGCATCGAAAGCCTGCAATGCTCTGTGGTTCGTCAGGGCTTTTACGATGCGCCATCCGTCTTTGCTGTTGACGGCGTTCTGGGGCAGCGGGACGAAGCCCAGATCCAGATAGACCTTGCAGGCCAGCCAGGTGGTGGTCTGGGTGGGGATTTTGGCGTGGGTGTAGCCCAGCCCCCGCATGATGTCCAGCACATGGACGATCAGAGGCTTCGCCAGGCCCTTTCCCTGATGCTCCCTGCGGACGGCCACCCAGTGGAGCCAGCCGGAGCCGGATCTGTCCCGGCCGGTGATGTCGTAGTAGGCCGTGGCGGTGGCCACCTTTCTGCCCTCCGCGTCCTCCACGAATACCATACGGTTCAGGAGGGACTCCTCCCTGCCGCCGTAATATCTGTTCCAGGCCTCCAGCCCCTGTTCGTAGGTGGAGAATTCCTTTGCGGACTTCTCGATGTCGATCCAGGCGTCCCTGTCCCCAGGCTGATAGAAGACGAAACGGTAGCCGTCCGGAAGGGGAAGACAGGGGAGATTGTCCAGATCCTGCTCTAGCAGCAGCTCGTAGTATCTTATCCGGTGGTCATGATTGTCGAATTGCAGGGCTGTCTGATTCATCGCGATGCCTCCTAAAAGTCTGGCACGTCACGGGCCGTGCCTGTTTCCTGTGGAACTTTTGTGATGCCATAAAGGTATCATAATGCAGATTTCATGTCAAGCGGGTTTTGGTTTGCCTCAGAGTTGGCATTCTGTTTTGGTAGGCTGGAAACTTGATTAGTTGATTAGTAAAGAAGACATGCACCCTGATAGGATACATGTCTTCCCATAATTCTGTGCGGCGACAGGGAGGGCTACTCGCAGTCAGCCGTTAAGTCCCGGATATAACCATAAGCCCGCTCATCATGCGCTTTCATCCGATCAATCTGCCCGGCGAAGAGCCGGCGGTTCTCGGCCTTGGCCAGATGGCGGGTCTGGGCCTCGCCACGCTCCCAGCCGCCCAGGACAGGAATCATTTCTTTCCAGAGGATTTCCGTTATCTTCTCCAGCTCCCCTGCGGCGGCGTTCAGGCCGGGGGCCATGGCAGGAGACTGCTCCGCCAGCCTGCGCAGGTACTTTGCGGCGTGGCAGCGCCCGTCGGAGAGGCAGTCCATGGCGTCGCCGTGGCACATCATCCGCTCCACCAGCAGGGGGAAGACGGCGTCAGGAGGGAAATCCTGGTCCCGCAGGAGGGCCTCTTTCCAGGCATCATAGGCAAGAATCCCCTTGGCAAAGGTCCCGCACATGCGCCCCTCCAGAGCCTGCGCCGCGTTTTGGAGCGCCTCCCCGGGGGTAAGGGGCGGGAGGCTTTCCGTGCCGGTGGCAATTAGGGCGGTGGTGTCCGGATTCTCCCACCAGTCCTCAGTGATGAAATACCCATTCTTCTCGAACCGGACGCTTGCCTGGTATTCCGGATACTCCTGGAACACATTCCAGCCCATCAGCACGTTGCCGTCCCTCTGGTAACCGGCGATCACGCAGGCCTCTGGCGGGCCGATGATGCCCAGGGCGATGACGGGATTCCCGGCATCGATCTCCCTGCGGATAAAGGCCATGAAGTCCTCTTTCTTCGTCTCAGATGTGCGGCCAAGGAAGCTGAACTCCCGCTCCATGGCCCGCAGGCCGCAACGGAACACCTTTTCGGGGTCATCAAAGGTGAAGACCGCATCCACATTGCCACCGTCCCAGCAGGCAGTGTTCCAGGCCAGCCGGAAAGCCGCGCCGCTCTCGGCCATGGCCCGGGTGTAGTCCACAGGGACGCCCAGATACTTCCCGCAGGAATGGACGCACATGGGAAAGGGAGTGCATCCGTCCTGGCCATATGCTACTTTTGGTACGCCATAAAGAATGGCTGTGTCTTGTTTTTCCATATCGTTGTCTCTACTTTCTTTCATGAATTCTAAGATTTCAGGTTGTTTCTCATGCCCTGGAAAGATGTACGACCTGGACAGGAATTCTTGCCGACCTTGCAGGATGACGGCCTGACCGCGGCCTATCCGATGTCTGCAGTGCCGCGCCTGTCAGGAAGCGACGGACCGAACACTCCGGCGCAGAGCCGCACCCGGGCGAGCACAGGAGCCTCGGCCCGGAACTGGGAGGGCGTATAGCCGGTATGCCGCCTAAAAGCCCGGGAGAAGACAGTCCTGCCCGAGAACCCATACTGCAAGGCGATGTCCAGGACGGTCCTGTCCGTGTCCAGGAGCTCCTGTGCGGCGCTGGCGATTCTGCGCTCCTGCACATACCGGGCCAGGGGCTTCCCGGTGCAGCTGCGGAACACGTCCCGGATATGGGCCAGGGAGAACCCTGTCTGGAGGACAAGCTCGTCCATATCGATTTCCCCCCGCACACGGCTTTCTATAAAGGTGCACACAGACCAGATCAGTATATAGTGGTTCATAAATTTACCATTCCCCTCCTGTCCGTATTGCTTCGAAGCAATTTCAGTATAGCACAGTCCCGGGACGACTGCGCAACGATTTTGAGGAACTTAGAGGCAGATCGGCGGCCAGCGCAACATTTTAGGTTTGCAATCTACGGGATTCTGCATTATGATATCAATATGGGCTTATGCAAGCTGTACACCAGACGACAGGCTTGCAAAAGAGCGCCGATGGCGAAAGAAGAGGCACAGGAGACATGCCATGCAGATAATAGACAGCAGAGGAAACGAACTAATAGAAATCATAGATATCGATGAAAATGCCGCCGCGCAAAAGCATGCCCCGGTCACGCATTGTCTTGCCATAGTGACAGTGGGCGGCGACTATCTGCTGGGCTGGAACAACTGGAGAAAGGACTGGGAGATCTTCGGCGGATGCATGGAGGCAGGGGAGACCATGCGGCAATGCATCCTGCGGGAATGCCGGGAAGAGCTGGGGATTTCGGATATGGAACCGGAGTACCTGGGCCTCATGCACCTGAAGCTGGTTCCAGACTATTTCTCCACGGAATGCCGTGAGGAATACGGAGGGTTGTATGGGATAAGGCTACCAGCGAAAGCCCTACAGGAAATCAGGGAAAACCGTCCAGACAGGGACGAAATCGGAAAAGTGGCGCTACTCCAGGACATAGGAGCCCATGAGAGGATAGCGGAAATCGACAGAGGATTATTGGAATGTATGGAGGGAAGACAGATGAAGAACCTACAGGACAGCTTCTGCTGGTATGAGCAGGAGGGAAATGCCGGAGCCAAGAGTTCGGAGGAAAGATATCAGCGCATAGTGGACTGGGCGGGCCAGGCCAGAGGGACGAACCCGGATGCCTTTGACGCGGTGACCGCATGGCTCCTGGAGGCAGACAAATGGAGCGAAGAGGAGCTGGCAGGGAACCGTAGGATTTTCATGGAAGGAATCATCGGTAGGTTCTCTGAACAGTGCAGGAGGCTGCGCGCGGAGCTTAACGACCTGGTGCCCTCGGGCCTGGTGAACATGGCCGTATTCGACACGTTGGACAGGTTTGAGGATGAGCTTACAGGGGCCACATGGGCAGAGGAGCTGAAGGAAGCGGCGGGGAAGGTGTTTGCCGATTTTTCAGCCATAAAAGACCGGAAGACCAGAGAGCTCTTCGCGGGAGGCATCACAGGCCATGAGGGGACGGACACGGTGGAGATCTTCGGCTATGTCAATTTCCTGAAGGACTGCGATGCCGGCGTGCAGTGGGCTCTGTTCATGCCGGATGTGGTGAAGCGGCAGCAGAAGGGCTTTCGGATGGCGCGCTTTGAGTACAGAAAGCTTCCCGCCATGCGGTTCATCGGGATTGAGAAGGACGCAACCCAAGATGCGCCGGGGCAGCAGGAGATAGAAAAGCTGCAGCGGACGCTGGACGCCATGGAGGGATACCGCAGCGGCTTTGACTGTGACGCGCTGCTGATGCACCACTTCGGCAGGGGCGTGGACGTGGAACGCTGCCATCTCCTGTGGGGGCGGTTCATGGCGGCGGACGCGCCGGTTCCGGAAGGGTATATTTGCGTGGATTTCGTCCCGGATCATGATGGGGCGTCCGGGATGCCCTATCTGTCCCAGTTCGCCTATGCGGAATTCACCGGGGATCCGGATGCCATGCACGGGCAGGAGGGCTTCGACTGCGATGCCATGTACGATGTGACCAGGAACACCATCCTGGCCCAGAATGTGATGATTCCCTATCCGGAGAAATACTGGACGGCGGAAGTCTTTCCCCAGGGATTCCAGAAAGGGAGCAGCGTGTATCTGTTCAGCGTGGACAGATAGGGAGACGAAGGGTTGGTGGAAAAAGGCGCTGCCACGCAGATCATGGGCCAAGAGGACAGAGGGGAGCAAAGCGCACAGGAGGGATACAGATGCCAAATACAGCGGTGACCATAAAAGAAATCACATTTGCAAAGGAAGACAGAAGTGTAATCAGAGGGCGCATCTATCTGCCGGAAAAGAGGGGACAGAAGCTTCCCACGGTGATCTTCTGCCATGGCTTCGGCAGCAATTACCGGGAGCTGATGCACCATGGGGAGGGATTCGCGGAGGCGGGCGTCTGTTGCCTGTTCTTCGATTTCTGCGGGGGCGGGCCCCAGTCCCTCAGCGACGGAACTATGGAAGAGATGACGGTGGCCACGGAGTGCGAGAATCTGAGGACGGTCATGGCCTGTGCGAGAGAGCTGGATTTTGTGGATCCGGGGCGGATTTTCCTCCAGGGGGAGAGCATGGGCGGCCTGGTCTGTGCCCTGGTGGCGGCGGAGTGCGGGGAGGCCGTCAGGGCGCTGGTGCTGTGGTATCCGGCTTTCGGCATTCCGGAGGGCGCCGGAAAGCGCTATGAGGCCGGCGTGCGGGAGGTATTCGGCCTGCGTCTGGGAGAGGCTTTCGACAGGGAGGCTAAGGAGATAGACGTGTATGGAACCATTCCGGCGTACCGGGGGCCTGTGCTGATGATTCACGGAGACCAGGATTCGATTGTGCCCATGTGCTATTCCGAGAGGGCGCTGTCCGCCTATGGGGACGCCAGGCTGATCGTCATCCCCGGCGCGGGGCATGGCTATGACGGGGCCGACAGCGTGGCCGCAAGAGAGCGCTCTATAAGCTTTATCAGGGAGTGGATAGAAAAGCGATATTGAAGATTGACAGAGGATGCTTTCTTTATCCGAGGGCTGCTGGGGCATCCGAGGGGAGCTTTCAGAAATTCTGTCCTAAGAAATTTCTGCCTTTTCCGGTGAAAAACAGCTTGTCTAAAGAAAGAACAGTAGGAAAGTAGCATCGTTTTTTGACAGACATTTGCTGCCGGGGAGGAGCCATGGACAAAGATAACGAAACCATTTCCATACTGGCCGGAGAAGCCCTGCGCCTGTCCCATGACGATATCCTGATGCATCTTCGCTTTTTCGACAGGGCGCTGTCGGTTCTGCGCCTGGAGGAAAAGCCGGGGACGGAAAGTTTCGCCACGGACGGGCGCTCCTGCTTCTATGACCCTGCCTGGATCCTGAGGCGCTACCAGAAGGACTCTGCATGGATCACCCGAGCCTATCTCCACATGCTGCTGCACTGCGTCTTCGCCCATCAGTTCCGGTATGACAGACTGGACAGGGCAGTGTGGGATCTTGCGGCGGATCTGGCCGTGGAGAATGTCATCCTGGAGCTGGGGCTCCCCGGCGCGGCGCTGGAGGGGGACGTGCTGCTGGCACGTAAGCTGGAGGGTCTGAAAGCGAAGGCGGGAGGCCTTACCGCGGAGCGCCTGTACCGATATTTCGACGCTCATGCCCTGCCTGGGGAAGAGGAGAAGGCGCTGCGGCAGCTTTTCTTCCGGGACGCCCATTCTCTCTGGACGCCCGGGGAGCGCCTGGAGATGACGCAGAAGCAGTGGGAGAAGATTAGCCGCCTGGCGAAGACGGAGCTGAAAGCATTTGCCAGGCGCAAATCCGGTACAGGAAGCCTGGAGAAGAATCTGGAGGAGGCCACCAAGGAGCGGTACGACTACGGGGAGATCCTGCGCCGGTTCGCGGTGCCCGGGGAGGAGATGGCGGTCAGCGACGAGGAGTTCGATTATGTCTATTACACCTACGGCCTGTCCCATTACGGCAACCTGCCCCTGATAGAGCCCCTGGAATACAGGGAGAGCAGAAAGGTGAAGGAATTCGTCATCGCCATCGATACCTCCGCGTCCTGTAGCGGCTCCGCGGTGGGGAAGTTCCTGCGCAGGACATACGATATCCTGAAGGATGCCGAAAGCTTCTTTACAAAGATAAACGTGCACATCATCCAGTGCGACAGCCAGGTGCAGCAGGACACCAGGATCGCCTGTCAGGAGGATTTGGAGGATTTTCTGGGGAAGGGCAGACTGGCGGGAGGCGGGGCCACGGATTTCCGCCCTGTCTTCACCTATGTGGAACGGCTGCGGGAGCAGGGGGAATTCGAGAACCTGAAAGGCCTGATCTATTTCACCGACGGCTACGGCGTCTACCCGGAGCGGCCGCCGGAGTACCAGGTCATCTTCGCGTTCCTGGAGGAGGACGAGAACCGGGGGCCGGTGCCGCCCTGGAGCATGAAGGTGGTAGTGTGAAGTGTGTAAAGAACTTCTAAGCGGCCAAGAGGGGGCATGGCCCACCTCTGTAGGACTCCCGCCAAGAACTTCTAAACTCTAAACTCGTGAGCGAACAAGTTCGCTTAATAGTCTCACACGGAAGAATGCCCAAGCGAACAGGGTTCACTTTGTGCATGGGCATTCTTTCAGCGCGTTTTTGCGCTTTGGCTTACACTTTTTTGTTTATTGTATGTGCCGTTCAGAACGGCACTGATGCCGTAGGCGGCATGTCTGGAAGGATGCCCGACTGTCTTTTAAGATTTATACCACTGCTCCTGTGCTTCATAGAGCCGTTTGTACTCTCCCTCCCTGGCAATCAGCTCCTCATGGGTGCCCATCTGCACCGCCTCACCGTCCTTCATGACCAGAATCCGGTCCGCCAGCTTCACGGAGCCCAGGCGGTGGGTCACGATGACAGCGGACTTATCCCTGGCGATTTCGGCAAAACGATTATAAATCCTCGTTTCCTCGTATGGGTCAATGGCTGCCGTGGGCTCGTCCAGGATGATCAGGTCATGGCCGCGAAAGAAGCCCCTGGCGATGGTGACGCGCTGCCACTGGCCTCCGGACAGGTCGATGCCGTCGAATTCCCGGGAGAGCATGGTATCATAGCCCTGTGGAAACGCGCCGGGTTCTGTCCCCGCCATGGCGCATACGCTGTCCAGCCGGGCTTTTCCGGATTCCGCGCCGGAATCGCTGATGACGATATTCTCGGCCAGGGTCATCTGGTAGCGCTGGTATTTCTGGAATACTGCGGAGGTTCGGCATGTGAGGGCATCCATGGCAAGCTTTTTGGTGTCAACGCCGTTTTTCTTTACCGTGCCCTCTGTGGGCAGGTAGAGCCCGGCAATCAGGCGGATCAGGGTGGATTTCCCGGAGCCGTTCTCGCCCACCACCGCCAGGGTCTCTCCCCTGTGCAGCGTCAGGCTCACGTTCTTTACAGCATACTTTATCTGTTCTGGGGTTCCGTCCTCCTTTTTTCCGGCCGGATAGGCAAAGCTTACGTTCTCCAGCACCATATCCCCCCAGCCCGGCGCGTCATGGCGCTGCCCGGCCCGTTCCTCCATGGCCAGGAAATTCAGGTAGTTGCGGATGGAGCCTGTGTTCGCGGCCATCTCTCCTATATGGCTGCAGACCACCTCCTCCATGATGTCGTACAGCATGCCGATGGAATTGAAGACCGCCGCGAAAGCCCCCACCGTCACCTCCCGTTTCATCAGGGCGTCATACAGCATCCAGAGGATGGCGCAGTATCCCGCTACAGTAACGATGCGGGTGGAGAGCTCGAACAGATTTGATTTCATGGTGGCCTTGAACTTCAGCTTCTGCAGGCAGGCAAGGGTCTCCTGATACAGCTTCTTAAAGTAGGAGAAGCCTCCCAGGATGCGGGTTTCCTTGAAATACTCCCGGCCTGCCATGCAGGTCTCATAGTATTCGTATTCCCTGCGGACCGGGGCCGAGGCGTCCTCCAGATGGGAGAAGGCCTTCACCCGGATAAGCTGCGCCAGAGCGGTGGGCAGAAAGATGATGACAATGGCGCTGGCCAAAATCGGTTTCAGGGAAAAGAGATACCAGCCCATGAAAACGAAATAGGGAACATAAAAGGTCAGTATCGCGATTATATCAGAGACGTACCAGAAAGCGGCGTCCTTCCCCTGCTCCGCCTTATTGATGTCATCCAGCTTTTCCGTGTCCTCAAAGACAGCAGGGTCCAGCCGGGCGATTTTCCTCTGGATGGCCATGGACAGATGGGCGCCTACCTTGCCGTCCACCACGTCCGGCAGAAAATTGCCCACGCCGTTAAGCACCTGACAGGCCACATTGGTGATGCCCAGCAGCGTCAGCGCGAGAAAGGCCTGCCCGATTCCGACCCTTCCCCCCGCCGCGTCCACCGCCCTGTCGAAAAAGCGCTGCTGCATCATGGTCACTACGCCGAAGGAGACGCCGTGGAGAACGGCCACCACCATGCTTGCTATGAACAGAAAGGGCGCTGCTTTTATCATCACCGGCAGAAGCTTTCCGAAAGCGCCTGCCATAGTCCTCTCTTTTTTCGTCCCGTTTTGTCTTTTCATTGATACCAGCTCCTCTGCGCCTCATACATAGAGGCATAAATGCCCTTCTGGGAGAGCAGACATTCATGATTCCCCTGTTCCGCCACCTTCCCGCCGTCCACCACGATGATCTCATCCGCCAGGCGGGCGGCGCCCAGCCTGTGGGTGATGAAAATCGTGGATTTCCCGGCGCTGATCTTGCCGAATATTTCATAGATGCCGCTCTCCGCCACCGGATCCAAAGCCGCCGTGGGCTCGTCCAGGATCTGTACCGCCGCCGGATTGTACAGGGTCCTGGCGATGACCAGGCGCTGCCACTGCCCCCCGGAGAGGTCCACGCCCTGTTCCTTTATTTTGCCCAGAGGGGTCTCCATGCCCCGGGGCAGTCCGGCAATCGTCTGGCCAAGGCCCATTGCCTCCGCGGCTTCCCGAATCTTCGCCGGATCCTTTTGAAGCACATTCCCCAGGGCGATATTGTCCTCCAGGGATATCTGATATCTGGCGAAATCCTGATAGACCACGGAGAAGAACGCCTTCAGCTCCGCCTGGCTGTAGGTTCTCAGCTCCCTGCCGTTAAGCAGGATTTCCCCCTCGTAATTGTCATACAGGCCGATCAGAAGCTTGGTCAGCGTGGTCTTTCCGGCTCCGTTGACGCCCACGAAGGCGTAATGCCTGCCGCATTCCAGGCGAAGGCTGAAACATTTAAGGATATCCTTCTCCGTGCCCGGATACCGGAAGGAAACCTGGCGAAACTCCAGGCTTTCGAAAGGGATTCCGCCGCCGGGCAGATCCAGCGCACCGGGGGTTTCGGACAGGGCGCAGAAGGCGGTCAGGTCCTTGCAGTACTCCAGGTTCTGGGCGATTTTATTCATGGTGTCGGACAGCTCCCAGGACATCATCTGAATCAGGTTCAGGGTGGAGGTGATGAGTCCCATGAACATGCCCGGCGTGATGAGCCCCCTTGTCAGCGGAAACAGGAGCACGCTGATAATAAGCAGGGAGAGCAGCACCGTAATCAGGCTGGAGGCCTTCAGGCGGACAAAATATCTGGCGCTCACGCCCACGGAGATCTTCCGGGCGGCCTCATATTTTTCCAGCCACTGCCGGTTCACCTTTTCCGTATAACCGAAAAGCGCCCGTTCCTCCACGTTTTCCCGCCCCTGCAGCACGCTCTTTAGGTAGTCCGCCCTGCGGCGGTGCTTCTCCGCTTCCTTATTCTCCTCGTAGATCTGCTGTCCGCCCTTGACTGCCAACCGGAACAGGGGAAGGGAGATGACCACGATGGCCAGCCCCGCCCACCACACCTGGGCCATCAGGATGACCAGCAGAGAGCCCACCCGCAGGACGATGTTCGCCGCGCCCAGGATATTGTCGAATCCGCCCGTCAGCTTCCCCACAGGGTCGCCGCAGACCCGGTTGATCAGCTCCCAGGTATCGTTGTCCTCCACATGCCGGTATTCCAGCGCCGCCCGCTTCTCGACGATTCCGGTGCGGTAAGCGAATTCCAGGCGCATGGCCATTTTCAGGTTTATGTAGCTCATGAGCTGCCAGTTCAGGTTGTTGTAGGCCACCATGGCAATCAGGCACAGCAGGGGCACCGTGATGGCCGACTGCCCGGCCTTTCCCGCGAAGATGTCCAGGGCGGTGTCGATAAAGGCCGCCGTGGTGAGCACCTGCAGTGACGGCAGGACGGATACTAATATCTGGTTGAGCGTCTTGATTCCCGCATATACCGGGCACACGGTGAAGGGGATTCGCAAAAAATCCCCGAAGCCGTATTTTTTGTGGTTTATCAGTAATTTTTTCATGTTTATACCCCTATGTCCGTCCTTGGCGGGCATACACTTTTCTGCCTTTCAGGGCTGCGAACCTGTTTTAAGCCGGTCTTGACCGAAGGATTCCAGAGACGTTGCGGCAAATTGCATTGCTGATGAGTATAACATATTTTTGACCCCGCCGTCCAGCGCAAGCTTTTTTCTAAAAAATCATGAGGCCTGGAAATTTTTGCTGGAATTTTTTTCTTGGAAAAATGCAAATCGGTAGATTGTTTGTGCTGATTGTGCCGACTGTGTCGGCATTTTTGAAAGTGTGGAAAGGCTTTCAGCATTTCTACAGTCTGCTTAAGTCCCAAAAGGATTGGCGTTTGCTAGAATGGATTGGAAGCCGCAGGGGAATTCATTATGAGGATGCTGGGCTGGCCGCTATCCTCAGCGCGGGGCATGGCTATGACGGAGGCGACAGAACGGCCGCCCGGGAGTGTTCTACGGGCTTTCTCAAGGAGAGGGCTTCTTGTCTGTAAGGTTTCAGGTTTGCGCCTCATAGGTATAGCTCGGGATGCGCAGTTCCCGGTAGAGCTCCGCCCTGACATCCATGTCCCGCACGGCCAGCTTCGCTTCATCGTCCCGTCCCTGGTCGTACAGGGTTTCCAGCAGCAGGGTCAGCTTTGCTTCGCCAAGCGCCTTGCCCCTTGCTTCGCCCCTTGCCTCTCCGCGCGCTTCCAATAAATCGATATATTCACACATGATAATATCCTCCTTGTGCTGTTCTTCCAAAAGCTTTTCCGCCTGTTCCCGGAACCTTCCGTCCCCGGTGATGGCCTCCATCATGTCGCAGAGCGCCTCCAGGTGGACGATTCTCTGCCCCCTGCGGCCATCGAAGCTGCCCTCGTTGAGATAGTCTACCACGAACCCCATATCGCTGACGAACCTTTTCCGGATTTCCGGGGACAGGCTGTTCATGCGGTAGATCGTCATATGGATGTCGTCCACCAGCCGCAGCTCTTCTGGCGGCACGCCGTTCTGTGCCAGAAGCGCAGGGAGGCTCTGGGGGATGCGGCTGGCCTTCCCGGTCCAGGCAAGGATGATGCCGATCACCGCATATACGGGGGCGCTGCTTTCCAACTGTTGCCTGTAGGCACCGCCCTGGTAGGAGATGTTCCGTAGGATCTGCCGCTCCCTGGGCTGGGTCTCGTTTTCGATGATGTACTGGGCGATGATGCCGCATGGCCCCACCAAGTAGCGGCTGGCGTCGCAGAACTGGTTATGGGGCTTCGGCGTTCGATAGAAGCTCTCCGTGGGGGCGGGCTTCGTATTCTCCGGCCGCAGCCTCTGCCTTCCGCCGTATGCCAATGCGTTGATGCAATCCGCAAAGACATCGGCGTAGGACATCAGGATTTTTTCGGTGACGTCTTTTTCTGCCATAGTTTCCTCCCGTTTGGTCTTGTCCGGGAGTTCCTGAAAACCCCCGCTGGTTGTTTTGAAATAGAAGCAGGAATTTTCTGATTGGTAGGAAAGATAGATGGAATCATAGAACAATCCTGGATGAAAATCTGCTCTGCTATTACCATAGCACATAACGGGCATTTTTTCAATCATTTTTTTGACAGAGGGCTCCTGTCCATGGTAAACTGAAAAAACAAGAACGAATGGATTCGGTGAGGAAATAGGATGCTGAAAATTGGGCCAAGAGTGAAACCTATGTTAAGGTGGGAGACGAAGAATATAAAATAACACCAAAGACCTCCGTCCGCTTCAAATGCTGTACGAGTTTAAAAGAATATGTGGAATCTATCGAGTATTTTGCATATCTGGTTTTGGTTAGAAAGGATATCTCAAATGATGGGTGGTTTGAAAAATATTGCGAATAATCTTTTAAGACAGGCAGGGTATTATGAGGAGAGAAGGGTGGATATTTCCGATATATTAGAAATGTATGAAAAACATAGTTATCACTGCAACGATGCCCAGGAAGCGTTCATGGCGCATTACGCAGGGTTAGAAATTCATTATAATCATCCTATGTGGAATCAGGATATACTTCTCAGATTAGACCCCATAAAGGCTCAAAGCATGATTACGATGGATGTAGTGGAAGAGTATATGAAATTTCTGCAGGATGATTTACTGATAATCGGAGATATCGAAAGAGAGCATATGACGCTTTTTTTATCGGAAAAGGGATATTATTTCGGGGCATATGATGATTGCCTTATAGATTTCGGGGACGACTTTGAAGCCATGCTTCATAAGCTGGCATCTGGCGAAAGGGGCAAATTGCAAATCGTAAGCCTATAGGAAAAGAATCCGTTTCGCGGACTTGACTATAGAAGAAAGGATGTTAGGAAGATAATAATCATGGAAGAGCAGTTGATAGATTATTGGAGATCAGCCGGAAAAGAAATCAGAATATTGCCGGCGGATGAGAAGGAAAAAATGTGGGACGCAATCAGGAAAAAGTATTTAAGACCTGGTGTCCACATAGGCTATTCGATATGCGATGCCTTAAATTGCCCTTTGGCTTCCAGCATGGGAGGGGCAGATTCCTGGCGATGTATCGGAGATTTTATGAAAGAGAATACAGTGATTTTGTTTTTCAATAAAGATTGGGGCGGCGAATTTTACGAGATAGAAAATGGACGAATGTTCGTTCCGTTTTATGATGAGGAGTGCGGGGGAATAGAGTTTTATATAACGGATTCGGAGGCCAGTTTTCTGTTAGCATATAACGAGGCACAGTGCTTGACTGCTATGGGAACGGCTGCAGACTGGCTTGAGGGGTATAAGGCCAGATGTCAGGAGTAGATTTCTTTTCCCGGAAAATCCAAATCTGAAGATGGCGCTATCGTTTAGGAGGATAAAATGAGAATACGGAACTTAATCGAAAACACAGAGGGCACCAAAGGCTGCCTGTGCGAACACGGCCTGAGCTTCTATATCGAGACAGGAGGGCACAAGATTCTAGCGGACACAGGGGCTTCCGGAGCTTTTCTCACCAATGCGGAGAAGCTGGGCATCGACCTGGGTCAGGTGGACACCGTGATCATCAGCCACGGGCATTATGACCATGCCGGAGGGCTCCTGGCCTTTGCGGAGCGCAACAGGGAAGCCCGGATATGGATCAATCGCCTGGCCGCGGAGCCCTATTACCATAAAAATGCTGCCATGGAGAGGTACATCGGCATGGATCCGCGGATCAGAACCCTGCCCCAGGTGGAATGGGTGGAGGGAGATCGAAAGATTGACCAGGGAATCTTTCTCTTCGGCCAGGCTCTTGGGCGGCGGCTGTGGCCCGATGGCAACCGGGAGCTGGGGCGGAAGACGGCAGAGGGATTCATACAGGACGATTTCCTCCATGAGCAGTACCTCGTCCTGGAGGAGAGGGGAAAACGGGTGCTGATCTCCGGCTGCGCCCACAACGGCATCCTGAACATCCTGGACAGATACCGGGAACTCTATGGAGAAGACCCAGATGTGGTCATCAGCGGCT
>CAOOJO010000025.1 GCA_948496895.1 uncultured Acetatifactor sp.
AAGAGTATGCCATGGCGGATAAAGTTTATCACTATATCATATAGGACGTGAATCCGGAAATCAGCGACGACGAGGCCCGCACCATCTCGGTGCAGCACATCCTGTTTAGCACTTCCACGGTGGACGGGGCCGGCAACAGAGTGGACTATTCCGAGGAGCGCCGACAGGAAGCCTATAGACAGGCCAGCGAGATTCGCAGGGAGGCGGTGCAGGGAGAGCAGGATTTCGTGGATCTGGCCACCCGCTACAGCGAGGACGATACCATCAGCATTTCTTTCGGCAAGGGAGAGATGGATGCCGCCTTCGAGGAAGCCGCGTTTGCCCTGGAGACCGGGGAGGTCAGCCAGGTGGTGGAGACGGAGGCCGGGTATGAGATCATCAAATGTCTCAGCACCTTTGACAGAGAGCAGACGGACCTGAACAAGCTCCAGATTGTGGATGAGCGGCGAAGGGAGGTCTTCGGGCAGGAGTACGACGCTTTCGTGGAGACCCTGGCCCGTCAGTTGAACGACAAGGTGTGGGAGAACACCGCGCTGCTGCATGACGAGGCGGTGGAGACCACGGGATTTTTTGATATATACGCCAAGTATTTTCCGGATTAGGGCTGTGCAGGGCGGATGCCCTGGTGGGCATAAGAACAGCGAGGAAAGAGGGGGACACCATGGACAGAAAGGAATTGATTAAAACAGCGGTATTATCTGTAAAAAAGCAGGACATAGGGAGGAAGGATGTGTATTCATATCCCGCCACGGTCAGAGAGGCTTCCCAGTGTACAGCGAAGCAGATCAGGAATGCCATTGCGGCATACGCGCCGGGATGCAGGCCGGAGGACATAGCGGTTCTGGTGGATTTGACCATTCTGAATTCAGGAAAGAAGGGTTACCTGTTCGCAAAGGACGGTTTCTATGCGGATAGGGGACAGCTTACGGAGGAGGCGTTCAAAAAGCAGGGGATTCCCATGCCTGTTATTTATGAAGAGCTGAAGAGGGTAGAGCTTGAGGGGAACGACTATCTGATATTTAGCTATAAGGATGGGAGAAGCTTCATGGTATTCAGCAGCATCTATGGTTTTTATCTGAAAGCCGTATTCGGAAAAATCATAGATGCTCTGAACGGGGACGAGGAAAATAACGGCAAGGAGGAGAAGCCGAAAGAGGCGGCAGAGCCGGACGCTGTCAGCAGAGCAGAGGAGGCATCGGCATCTGGGGAGGCGGATACCCCGGAGGAGGAAGCGCCCCTGCCGACAGAGATGGAAGGACTCATAAAAGATTATGCGGACAGAACCGTGGACAAGGCCCTGGCGGAGGCACGGGCAGAGGTAGAGACGGAAACGGCCCGGGAAGAGGCCGCGGCAGAGGCGGGAGACCCGGAGAGCGCGTACAGCTGTGGAAAAATGTACGAAGACGGCACAGGCGTGGAGAAGGATGAGAAGAAAGCCTTTATCTGGTATGAGAAAGCCGCAAAGCAGGGCCATGCCGAAGCTCAGTTCCATTGCGGCATGATGTGCGATAAGGGGTGGGGGACAGAGAAGAACCCGAAAAAGGCTTTTACCTGGTATCGAAAGGCGGCCTTGCAGGGACATGCCCGGGCACAATATTTCTGCGGTGAGATGTACGAAGAAGGAAGAGGCGTGGCTGCGGATTCGGAGAAGTCTCAGGAATGGTATAGAAAGGCATCCCTTCAGGGGGAGGAAAGCGCTGACTGGAAATATGACTGGATGAGGATATATACGGATCCGAAAGAACAGAAGACGCTGGCGTCCTGGCGCGTCATGGTATGCAGCGGCGTTTTACTTACCAGGGGGACTATTGTGAGCAGCTTGAAAGAGGGCGGAATAGGAACCATATATGAGGCGGGAAACGAGGCGGAGGCACTGGAAAAATGCGGCAAGATGAAACCGCAGGTCGTCCTGATAGACAGCCTGCTGCCAGGAACGAACGGCTTTGAGACTACGGAAAAAATCATGCAGAAATGGCCGGGCACGAAGATTGCCATAGTTCAACAGTTCGCTCTCAGGGAGGCTACATATGAGCTGAAGCAGAAGTACGGGGCTGCTTTTGCAGGGGTGATAGATAAGCCTCTGAAGAAAGAAAAGATACTGGGAACTGTAGCAAAAGCATTTGCTCTCAGGCGGCAGAGAAAGGCTTCCGGAACAGTTTAGAAAAATTTTAGAAAGCCGGGAATGCAGTGTTTTCGGGCATTTTCGGGACATTATTAGCACTCTCTTAAAATGAGTGCTAATTTTGCCTTGACTTTTGGACGAGTCCGTCATAAACTATGTTTCAGGATTTGCATTTGCATATTTTTTATCGAAAAATACGAAGAAAGGATGTTGTAACATGGCAGCGAAGAGCGGTAATTTATCAATCAACAGCGAGAACATTTTTCCGATTATCAAAAAGTGGCTGTATAACGACCACGACATCTTTTACAGGGAGCTGATCTCCAACGGCTGCGATGCCGTGACGAAGCTGAAGAAGCTTGACATGATGGGAGAGTATACTCTGCCGGAAGGGTATAAGGCAAGGATAGACGTGGTGGTCAATCCCGAAAAGAAGACCCTGACCTTCACGGACAACGGCCTGGGCATGACCGCGGACGAGGTGGAGGAGTACATCAACCAGATTGCCTTCTCCGGCGCCTCTGATTTCATCGAGAAATATAAGGACAAGAGCAACGCGGATCAGATTATCGGCCATTTCGGACTGGGCTTCTACTCCGCCTTCATGGTGGCGGACGAGGTGCACATCGACACCCTGTCCTATCAGGAGGGCGCGAAGGCCGTGCACTGGGAGTGCGACGGCGGCACCGAGTTCTCCATGGAGGAGGGAGACAAGGCAGAGGTGGGCACTACCATCACCCTGTTCCTCAACGAGGACTGCCTGGAGTTCTGCAACGAGTACAAGGCCAGGGAGGTGCTGAAGAAGTACTGCTCCTTCATGCCTACGGAGATCTACCTTTCCAAGGCGGACACCACGGAGACCCAGATCATCAAGGAGGACGAGAAGCGGGAGGACGATGTGGTCCTGGAGGTGATCGAGCCCAAGAAGGAGGAGAAGGACGAGGGAAAGAAGGATGCCGAGGACGGGGAAGCGGACGGGGAGAAGGAAGAGAAGGAGCCGGAACCCACCAAGCTGAAGATCAGAAAGCGCCCGGAGCTCCTGAACGAGACCACGCCTCTGTGGGCGAAGCACGCCAACGACTGCACCAAGGAGGAGTACCTGGAGTTCTACCGCAAGGTGTTCCACGACTATAAGGAGCCTTTGTTCTGGATCCATCTGAACATGGACTATCCCTTCAACCTAAAGGGCATCCTGTACTTCCCGAAGATCAATATGGAGTACGAGTCCATCGAGGGGACGATTAAACTGTACAACAACCAGGTCTTCATCGCGGACAACATCAAGGAGGTCATCCCGGAGTTCCTGATGCTGCTGAAGGGCGTCATCGACTGTCCCGACCTGCCCCTGAACGTGTCCAGGAGCGCATTGCAGAACGACGGCTTCGTGAAGAAGATTTCCGAGTACATCTCCAAGAAGGTGGCGGACAAGCTGTCCGGCATGTGCAAGACGGAGAAGGAGGAGTACGACAAATACTGGGACGACATCAGCCCCTTCATCAAGTTCGGCTGCCTGAAGGACGACAAGTTCTGCGAGAGGATGAACGACTACATCCTGTTCAAGAACCTGGACGGCAAGTACCTGACCCTGCCGGAGTGCCTGGAGGTGAAGCCTACGGACACCGGGGACGGCGAGGCTGCGGAGAACGATGCGGCTGACGGCGATGCAGCGAAAGAGGCTGGCAGCGCGGTGGACGAGAAAGGCGAGAAGGTAGAGGCCGAGGTGGTCACCGATGAGGATGACCAGGATACGGATGACGAAGAGGCCGCAGAGGAAAAGAAGGACAAGACCATCTACTACGTCACCGATGAGCAGCAGCAGGGCCAGTATATCAAGATGTTCAAGGACAACGGCATGGATGCCGTCATCCTGACCCACAATATCGACCAGCCCTTCATCCAGCAGCTGGAGTCCAAGAACGAGGGCGTGAAGTTCCAGCGGATCGACGCAGACGTGACGGACGCGCTGAAGAGCGAGACCGACGAGGAGGCCGCCAAGGAACTGGAGGAAGAGGCCAAGGCTCTGGGCGAGATTATGAAGAAGGTTCTGGAGAACGATAAACTTGTAGTCAAAGTGGAGAAGCTCAAGGACGAGAAGATTTCCTCCGTACTGACCCTGTCCGAGGAGAGCAGGCGCATGCAGGACATGATGAAGATGTACTCCATGCCCGGCATGGACATGGGCGGCTTCGGCGGCGAGGGCGAGACGCTGATTCTCAATGCGAACCATCCTCTGGTCAAGTATGTGAACGAGAACCAGGAGGGCGAGAACGTCGGCATGATTTGTGAGCAGCTCTACGACCTTGCGAAAATTCAGCAGGCACCGCTGTCTCCCGAGGCCATGACGAAGTTCATCGCCAGGAGCAATGAGATTATGATGGTGCTGGCCAAATAGAGAATATTATGGCAAAAGCCTTGCCAGATGCTCTGGCAGAGGTGCCTCGCAGAGGACGGCATCCACCTCGGATATATGGCAGAGAGTGTGGTAACAGCCGTGTCCCAGCTTGCTGCTGTCACAGAGGAGCACTTTCCTTGCGGCATGTCGAATCATCTCGCGACGCACCTCATTCTCCTCTACGGAATTGTCGGTGACCCTGCCGTCATCGGCAATTCCCCTGCAGGAGAAGAAAGCTATGTCGGCATAGTAGTTCCGAATGGTGTCCAGAGCATCCGGCCCCACGTAGGACAGGGACTTTGTAATCATACGGCCGCCGGTGGAGATATTCTTAATGGACATGCTCCCCAGCATACAGGAGGTCTTCGCACCGCTGGTGATGACAATGAGATCCTGAAATCTGGTCAGGAGAGGCGTTATGTGGTAAGCGCTGGTTGAAGCGTCTAACATGATGACATCTCCGTCTTTGATGAAATCCACCGCTTTCTTCGCGATTCTGATCTTTTCCGAGCTTTGTTTCTGTTCCCGGTAATGAAGAGGAATCTTTTCATCCGCCGCCTGGCGGTTCAGGCTGCAGGCTCCGTGGCTCCTGACGATTAACCCCGTCTCCTCCAGTTTTGCCAAATCCCTGCGCAGGGTAGGCAGACTGATGTACAGGCGTTTTGCCAATTCCTGATTGCCCATGGTCTGCTGTTCCAGCAGGATGCGCAGGATTTGGTCTTCTCTCTCATAAAATGTCATCTGTACCTCCTTAGTGTGCGAAACGCTCACAAAAACAATCAAAAACCTTCCCTTTCTCTCAACAGGTGCCGGGATTCTTTCCATATTTGAGCATTTGCCGTACAATGATAGTAGCATGAATTGTGGAGTATAGCAAGGGGGCGAATCAGTATATGGAAAAGAAAAAAGAGAGGGGAAGTGTCTTTGGAGAAGGCCTTCCCAGAGAGTTTCCATGCAGCTGCGGCAGGACGCATCGGATGGGAATCGAAGATATCGTCATAGGGAAGGGTGTCCTGCGGGAGCTTCCGCGCCTGATTCAGCGTTATCAGGGCAAGAGGGCTTTTGTGCTGGCAGACCGGAATACATGGAGCACAGCGCGGAAGGTGTGCGATATCCTGGAGGAAAAGGACATCTCCTGCGCGCCTTATGTCTACGAGGCCTCACCGGAACCGGATGAAGCCGCCGTAGGCTCCTGCATAATGCATTTTGACCGCACCTGTGACATTCTGGTGGCGGTGGGCTCCGGTGTCCTGAACGATATCTGCAAAATCCTCAGCAGTACCAGCAACAGGCCTTATATCATTGTCGCTACGGCTCCGTCCATGGACGGCTATGCCTCCGCCACCGCTTCCGTGGCCATGGATGGGCTGAAGGTATCTCTCCCTGCCGTCTGCGCAAAAGCGATTGTGGGCGACACGGAGATTCTGCGCGCTGCGCCGGAGCGCATGCTGCTTGCCGGGCTGGGGGATATGCTGGCAAAATACATCAGTATCTGCGAGTGGCGCATCTCACATGTGATTACAGGGGAATATTACTGTGAGACCATCGCGGCTATGGTACGGGCCGCTTTGAAGAAGTGCGTGGATCATGCGGAAGGGCTGTTGGAGCGGGAAGAAGAGGCTGTCCAGGCCGTGATGGAGGGACTTATTATGGGGGGCGTGGCCATGAGCTATGCGGGCAAATCCCGCCCGGCCTCGGGGGTGGAGCACTATATCTCCCATATCTGGGACATGCGGGGGCTGGCCTGCGGCGCTCCCGTGGATTTCCATGGAATCCAGTGCGCTGTGGGCACTCTTATGGCGGTCAGACTGTATGAGAAGCTCGCTGGCATGACGCCCTGTCGGGAGAGGGCGCTGGACTGGGCAGAGGAATTTGATTATAGGGAATGGAGCCGCTGCCTGGAGATGTTCCTGGGCAAAGGGGCACAGCCCATGATTGCTGCGGAAGATGTGGAAGGCAAGTACGATCTGGCTCGCCATAGAGAGCGCCTGGAAGTCATTCTGGAGAAGTGGGAGGAGATTCGCGCCATCATCCACGAGGAGATTCCCTCCAGCAGGAAGCTGGAGAAGCTGATGGCGAATCTGGGCATGCCCATGACGGCCTCGGAGCTGGGGATGGACGCGCAGACGCTCCCCATGACATTTCGGGCCACCAAGGATATCCGCGACAAATATGTCCTGTCCCGGCTGGCCTGGGATCTGGGCGTGTTGGAGGATCTTGCGGGAGAGCTGGGAGAGGAAGGAACGGCCGGGGAGGAAGGAATTCCCGGACAGGAGCGTTTTTCGGCAGTCAAGGAGCGGTGAGAAAGATGGGACAACTCAGGAAGATGGTTCAAAACAAGACATGGATTCGGTATTTCCTGTCTTATTTCATTCTGCTGACAATATTGCTTCTGGGCTTTTTCTTTATTATCCGCAATCAGCTGACCCGACGCTATCTGGAGCAGCTGAGCAGAGAGGCTCAGGCGCGGCTGGACAATTTTGCCGGGCAGCTCAACGATGAGCTGATGTTCCTGTCGCAGACGGATGCCTCGCTGGAGACCAATATCCAACTGATTATGTCCCGGCACAATATAGAGGGATGGCAGAACTATGAGACATACCGGGAACTGAAAAAATACGCCTCCTCCAACCGGCTGATTGATGCCATCTGTTATCTGCCGAAGAATTTCGATTATGTCATTTCCACTCGATACACCGTGCTGTATGAGGGGGACACATTCCGCATCAGGAACGAAAGGGGCGAGGTGCTGTGTTTCGACCCGTCTCCTTATTTCGATTCCGCTGTGGGCCAGCTGATATATCTGGAGGAAGAAGGCTGTGGATATCTGATTTACTTTCCGGCCATATCCTCTGAAGCGAATCATTTGTACTTTTACCTGTTGGACGCCAAATATATCCTGGAGCGAATGGAGAACATGGCCACGGATGCCATGCCTTACATAGCTTTGGTCGATAAAGAGAAGCGAATTGCGGCGGGCATCGGGAGCGGGGAACTGGCGGCCTGCATGGACGCGGTCTTGCTGGAGGATGGCATCTATCGCATAGACGGTTCTGCGTCTATCTGCATACGGACAGGAATCAGAAACGAATTTTCCATGGCGGCAGTGCTGCGGGACAGCTTTTTGTCCCACCAGATAGATGATGCCTTCACCGTCTCTTACATCACGCTCCTTTTATTGGGAGGAATAGGCTTCGGGCTGGTGCTTCTGGCTGCCAGCGCGGCCTACCTGCCCCTTCACAGGCTCGCGCAGAAGTTCGTGTCGGAAGCCGGGGCCGGAGAGGACTGTCTGGAGCGGCTGGACAATGCTTTCGAGGAAGCGGCGGCACAGAACAGGCAGATGTTGGAGGAATTGGAGAAATACCGCAGCTCGCCCCACTACCCTTACGAAAAGCTGGAGGAGCTGTCCGGGCTGCTGCAGGAGCGCCGCTTTCCGGAGGCAGAAGAGCGATTGGAGGATATGTTCCATATGATCGATTCGACACAGGAGCCCCTGCTTTCGGACTTGTTCATCCGTTGTGTCCTGGTGGACATGCTTTCGATTCTGCTAGGCTGCATGAACACGCTGAATCTGAGATTCAAGTCCTATGACGCGCTCTGCCGTGAGACCTTGTATTTCTGTCGAAGCTGTCCCTATTCGGAAAAGGCGCGGGCGATTCAGGAGAATGTCCGTCTGCTTCTGGATATCTGCAGACAGGCCGCGGGGAAGGCGATTCATTCCGGCGAAATCAGGGAGGCAATTCTGGAATCATGCTGCCACCCCGATTTCTCCATTTATGAGCTGGCGGACCGCTTCCATGTAAGCACCGCTTATATCAGCAGCCTGGCAAAAAAGGAGCTGGGGTGCAATTTCTCCGACTACCTCTGGAGCCTGCGCATGGAGAAGGCCAAAGAGCTGCTTAAGACCACAAATCTGTCGGTGGAGGAAATCAGCGAGGCGGTGGGATATCTGAATCCTTCCAGCCTGCGCAGGAAGTTCAAGCAGGAGACAGGCCTTACGCCGTCACAGTTCAGGCGAAGCGCCGGGGTCCAGGATTCCCGGCATTGACCAGCCATTTTTACCTGTGCGGCGTAAGCCGGAAAGGCTATCCTGTCCTATCCTTTCACGGAACCGACCATGACGCCCTTGACGAAGAACTTCTGTATGAAGGGGTAGACACACAGCACCGGCAGGACGGAGACGATGATGACGCTGTATTTCAGGGTCTGCTCCAGCTTCGTCAGAGCTTCCACCTCTGCAGGGCTCATGGATTCCCCGACGCTGCCCACGGTAAGCTTGGAGGACATCAATAGATTGCGCAGGAAGGACTGCAGGGGGAACAGCTTCTCGTCATACAGGTAGATCAGCGCATTGTAGAAATCGTTCCAATGCGCTACGCCATAGTACAGCCCGACCACGGCCAGCACTGCCTTGGACAGGGGCAGGACCACCCTGACCAGGTACTGGGCGGAGTTGGCTCCGTCCAGGGTGGCGGCTTCCCGGAGCTCATCGGGGATGCTGTTCTGGAAGAAAGAGCGCATCACCAGCATATTGTAGACGGAGACTGCGCCGGGGAGAATCATGGCCAGCCGGGAATCGATAAGCCCCAGCTTCCTGACTACGATATAGGCCGGAATCAGGCCGCCGCTGAAATACATGGTGAACATGAACAGGCCCAGCAGCAGCTTTCGGGCCATGAAGTCCCGGCGGGAGAGGGGATAGGCGCAACAGACGGTCAACACCATGTTCAATGCTGTCCCCACGGCGGTATAGAAGAGGGTGTTGGCATATCCCGCCCATATCATTTTGTACTGCAAAAGCCTTTCATAGGCCACCGGCGTAATCTTCCTGGGCAGGAGGAGCACGTTGCCTGCCCACACCTCAATGGGATCGCTGAAAGAGGCAATCAGCATGAACCATAGTGGCCAGACGAACACCGCCAGGAGAATCATCATAAGGAAAAGGTTCACAATGTCGAAGATTCGGTCTGTGGAGAGGCGCTTTTGTCTGATTTCGCGTATTTGTTTCTGCATCCCGGGCTCCTTTCTAAAACAGGCTTTCATCGGCTATTTTGCGGCACAATCCATTGGCCCCCAGAAGCAATGCCACATTGATGAGGGTGTTGAACAGGCCTACGGCAGTGGAGTAGCCGTAATCGCTCTGGACCAGCCCCACTTCGTATACATAAGTGGAGATGACGGAGGCGGAGGGCTTGTTCAGGCTGTTCTGCAGCAGGAACACTTTTTCAAAGCCCACGTTCATCATGGAGCCAAGCCGCAGGATCAGCAGCATGATGACGGTAGGCTTGATGGAGGGCAGGTCGATATGGAACATCCGCTGGAGCTTGGTGGCCCCGTCTACGATGGCCGCCTCATGCATCTCCATGTCCACGCCAGCCAGGGCAGAGATATAGATGATGGAATTCCAGCCCATGTCCTGCCATACCCCGGTCCAGACATAGATTGATTTGAACCACTCGGGCTTCGAAAGGAAATCCACAGTCTCCAGACCGAACAGTGCCCGGAATGTGTTGAAGATGCCGGTGTCCCGGTTGGTGAAGATGTAGATCATGCCGCAGATGACCACGGTGCTGATGAAGTAAGGGGCATAGGAAACCATCTGGACGGCTTTCTTTAAGAACCTGTTCCGCAGGTAATTCAGCATCAACGCGAAAAAAATCGGAATCGGGAAGCCTGCCAGCAGGCTGTAGAGGCTGATGCCCAGGGTATTGGCCACCAGATTCCGGAAATTGTAGGAGGAGAAGAATCTCTGGAAATGCTGAAGACCTACCCAGGCGCTGCCCCAGATTCCCTTTTTGACGTTATAGTCCTTAAAGGCAAGCTGGATTCCGTACATAGGCCAGTAGTGGAACAGGATGAAATATAAAAGAACCGGCAGAACCATCAAATAGAGGATCCAGTTCCTCTTCAGATCCTTTCGGAACCGGCAGAAAAAAGAATTCTTCATGGCGTCATCCTTTCATGCTGTTTCAGAAAATAAAGAGGGCTATCCAGGGAAGACAGGAGTGTATTCTGCCCTGTCCTCCCGTGGCAGTCCCCTGATCTGCGTTTTGCTATGGGAGCCTTAGGGGGCTTGTGCCCTGTAGGCGCGTCATTCTGTGGCCCGCTCGTAGGCGGCCTGATAGATGGAGACCATGGTATCCAGACCCATTTGCTTCAGGGTATCGATATAGCCTTGCCAGCTCTCCTCCAGGGACACTGCTCCAGTGACCACCTGCGCGAAGTACTCGTTCAGATAACCGTTCACATCCGGCTCGATGGTGGCTAGCTGGGCATTTTCCTCATCGGTGAACACCAGATAGGGAGGATGGGCTCCCAGGGCTGCTACCTTCGCTTTCTCCACGTTCATATATACCTCATCGGGATCCACCTGGGTGGACATGTTCTGCCATAGCTGAGGCAGCATGCCGGGAGATAGAGAGCCGCCGCTCAGGGCCCCTTTGGCCCGGACGGTGGTGATGTCCTCGCCGCATTCTCCGCCCAGGATCCAGCCCCAGGTGCCGTCTTCATAGACTTCATAGGATTTGCCCTCTACGCCCATGTAGTGCAGCCTTGCGCCTTCCTCCGTATAGAAATAGTCCATCAGGGCCACCAGTACCTCAGGATGCTCACAATGGTCCGTGATGATCATGGAGCCCAGGGTCCAGCGGTCTACCAGAGGATAGGTTCCGGCCTGGAAGGGCTTTAAGACTATGTAGTCGTCATCATTGTCCCTCCCCACTACCAGGAAGGATGCGGCGCTGCGGAACGCGCCGTAGATGTCCCCTGCCTGTCCGTTGCTGTTGAGCTGCTGTCCCGTGATAGTGAACATGTCCTGATTCACCAGCCCTTCCGCGTACAGCCTGGCGCAGTATGCCATGAATTCCTTATAGGTATCATCCGTGGGCACATAGGAGAAGGTTCCGTTGATTTCAGCCACCCACTTGTTCGGGTCGATCAGATAGTCCGCGTACAGGTATATCCAGTTCAGGATGCCGGAGTCGATGGCAAGGGGAATCTCGTCATCCGGGTCTCCGTTGCCGTTTGCGTCCTGCTCCTTGAAGGCTTTGAGGACTTCGTATAATTCCTCGAAGCTCTTCGGCTCCTCCAGATTCAGGTTGTCCATCCATCTCTTGTTGATCCACAGCGGAGCATGGGGAAGCTCGCCGTAGTCCGAGGGGAAGGAGTAGACATGGCCGTCCGCGGCAGTGATATACTGCCAGCCGTTGGTCTCGTCCATGAGCCTGCAGAAATTGGGGGCGTATGTATGCATCAAATCCTCCAGAGGAATCAGTACGCCCTGCATGCCGTATTTATTGGCATCTGCCTGCATGCCGGATTTATAGAAGAAATCGGGATACTCTCCGCCGGACAGCATCAGATTGCGCTTTTCATCCCGATCTGCCGGAAGGACGCTGGTAAGCTCTACATCGATATTGGCCATATCCAGAAGGGCCTGCCATGCCAGGTTTTCGTCCAGGGAAGTCTCTCCATTGATGACGGAAAAGCCGGTAAAGGACAGCTTTTCCTCCAAAGGAAAGACGATGGAGCTATCGTCATTATCTGTAGAAGCGTCTGCCACGGAATTGTTGTCTTCAGAGGCGGAACTGTCTTCGGAAGCGGAAGCTTCTACATTGTCCGCCTGGGATGATTTCTCGCTTCCGTCTCCGCTGCCGCATCCGGACAGGGATGCCGCCGAAAGCGCCAGGGCAAGCAGTAGTGCTGTGATTTTTCTTGTTTTCATCATTTCCTCCATTCCAATCTCACGGATATTATGAATGTCCGTGGATTTGAGTCATGTCTTCGCTACTTTCCCACTGGAGGTACCTCTCGCCTGTGAGTCAGCCCGATGGAGCCAGCGCGCTACATGGGTGATAAGGGGATTATAGCCGGAGTTTTCCGTCAGGACAAGGGACAGTTTTTCCTTCCGGCCTGAAAAATTGCATAGGGGCCGAAGGCATCGGAGCGCACGTATCTGAGGGCCGGTTCTGCCTATGCTGTCTATCCGCCTGCTACAGCCTGCCAAGCCGCCTCATCAGGGGGACTGGGTCGTTGGCGGTAATCAGGGAGGCTCCCTTTTGGATGCACAGCTCCACATCTTCGAGCGCGTCCGCGCAGAACAGATGCATGGGGAAGCCCTTTTCGGAATAGAAGGGGAAGAGCTCTGACTTCACGAGGTTCATGCCCAGCCCGATTTCATCATAGTAGTCATAGCTGTCCGGTTCGAACTCCGTCATCTCGAAGTCAGGATAGCCCATGGTCCGGCCCTGATAGCGGGTCTTGATATATTTGATGATTCTGCCGTTGAAGGCATAGAAATAGCAGGCGTCAAAGAATCCGTATTCTTTCAGGAGAGCTATGGTCCGGTCTACGGTCTCTTCCGTGTATTCTTTGATTTCCACACCGAGAATCAGATTCGGGCGTTTCTTCGCGCAGAGAGCCAGCAGCTCCTCCAGAGTAGGGACTGTGATTCCCTGGCCTGTGAATCTGTCCCCGAATTTTTTGCGGTAAGCGGGCTCGAGACATTTCACCTCCTTCAGCGCCATGTCCCGTAGGAAGCAATCCATGCCGCATGTCCGCAGGCAGTTGCCGTCGTGCATCAGCACCGGCACCTTATCTTTTGTGAGCCAGACATCGAACTCGAAGGCATCCACCCCGAGATTCATGGCAGCTTCATACGAAAGCAGCGTGTTTTCCGGATAAGCCGCGCAGTATCCCCTGTGGCCTTCTACAATGATTTTCCTGTCTTTGTTGACTGTTTTGTCATACATATGGGATTCTCCTTTCCTGTTGCGAAGTGTTATGCAAGATGCTTTCTTTCCATCTTACGAGGATGGGGAGAAGGGGACAAGATACATTATTTTGCTGCGGAGTAAAATATTGGCAAATGACAGTAAAAACTCTTGACAAAGAACGTCTAATGTATTAGACTTTATTTTAAGATAAGTCTAACGCATTAGTCTTGAAAGGAGACAGATATGGAGACACCGAAAGTATTTGAGAGCGAGTACCGTTTCTGCCTGATTCTGTGGGAGAATGAACCGATCAACAGCACGAAGCTGGCCAGGCTGTGCAATGAGCGGCTGGGCTGGAGCCGCACCACGACATACACCGTCATCCGGCGGCTGTCCGACAGAGGGATAGTCAAAAATGAGAACGCCATCGTCACATCCCTGGTCTCCAAGGATCAGGTGCAGGCCGCGGAGATTGACGAGCTGGTGGAGAAGACATTCGGGGGATCCATGCCCGCTTTCATCGCCGCTTTTACGAAGCGTAAGAAATTGTCCAGGGAAGAGGTGGCTGAAATCCGCCGGATGCTGGACAGGTATGAGGATGGGGAAAGCGTGGATGGATAGGCGCTGTCAGGACGGTAAGGGGGATAAACATGGTACATATTTTTGTGGAGGTTCTGAATAGGAGCATTGCAGCCGGATGGGTGATTCTGGCGGTGGCGGCTCTGCGGCTGTTGATTCGAAGAGCGCCTAGGTGGACAAGCTGTCTTTTGTGGGCCCTGGTGGCGGTGCGGCTGGTCTGCCCCTTCTCGTTGGAGAGCGCGTTCAGCCTGATTCCCAGCAGGGAGACGGTGCACAGCAACGTAGGCGGCTTGGAGGGAAATTTTGTGGACAGCGGCATCCGGTTCCTGGATGATGCGGTGAATCCGGCGCTTCGCAATTCCTTTGATTCCGCTGTCGCATCGGACGTGGGGCTGAACGGGGCTGCGGGTGCAGGGACAGATCCTGGCATAGGTGTGGATTCTGGCACAGGGGTTGATACAGGCATGCATAAAGGTGTGAATCCGGTGGAGCGCATCCTTTTTGCTGCCGGAAGCATGTGGGTCGTCGGCATGGGGATTCTGGCGCTGTATTCCCTGGTCAGCTACATCAGGCTGAAGCGCAGGGTGCGGACTGCCGTGCGCCTGGAGGGATCCGTATACGTGAGCGAGTTCGCGGACACGCCCTTTGTCCTGGGCATCGTCAGGCCCCGCATCTATCTGCCCGCCGACATGCCGGAGGAAATGCGCGGCCCGGTGCTGGCCCATGAGCAGGCCCATCTGAGGCGGCGGGACAATCTGTGGAAGCTGGC
>CAOOJO010000026.1 GCA_948496895.1 uncultured Acetatifactor sp.
AGACGGGCCGCCGTCTTCCTGGCAGTCGCCGGAAGTGATTACGTAATAGTCTTCCTGCTTTTCGATATGCCGTACTTCGAAGTCCAAAAACAGCTCCGCGCCGTTGTCCATGGCGTTGCCCACGGCGGCGATGGCCAGCTCATAGGGGCAGACGATTCCGGCCGTGGGCGCATAGAGGGCGCAGGTCACTGCCTCGGACAGGCCCGGCTCCAGCTTTCTTGCTTCTTCTCCGTCTATAATCCGCAGCTCCTCCACACCGTTCTTTATGCCCCTGGCATAAAGCATTTCGATGGTCTGCCTGTCCTCATCCCCGAAGCCGATGACCATGGAGCCGTTCCTGCGGTAGGGTACGCCCAGCTCCCTCGTCACCTGCTCCATCATCCGGGAGCCCCGGACGTTCAGCTTCGCTTTCAGGCTCCCCTCCTCGGCGTCATATCCCGCGTGGGCGATGCCGGAGTTGGCCCGGGTGGCACCCATGGCCACGTCGTGCTCCTTCTCCAGGATGCATATCTTCAAGTCATATGCCGCCAGCGTCCTGGCCAGCAGTCCCCCTGCCACGCCCGCGCCGATGATTGCTACATCGTACATATCTTCCCATACCCTTCTTCCGTTTTGTCAGCACTGCCTTTTATAAACATATTTTACCATGTACGCCGTATCTTTACTATCAAAAATTTATAAAATTTCTGTGGCCGCGCCGCTCCGGCCTGCCAGGATTCAGACAAAAAGGTGCAAAGCCATTGACTTTACACCCTGTTTTGTGGCCACTATTTAGTTTATGGCTGGCTATTCCTTGATTTCGTCAATATCAGTGAGATTCACGCCAGAAACATTCAGCAATGCTTTTAACGTTTTATATTCTTTTTTCAAATCGGCATATGTTTCCGTAGCATTTTCTTTTTTCGCCAAAAACATGCGTCTCTGTACTTTTGCGAAATCTTCAAGCGCTCTTTGCATTATCTCTAAACCGTTTGGCATTGAATCACCTCCCACTTGTCAAAGTGCTTCCTGCGTGTATTTGATGCTTCCATTATAACAGCCCTTCGGCACGGTGTAAAGCCTTGATTCAGCATGCTTCTCACAGGCCGCGCCGCTCCAGCCTGTCCAGGATGCCGTCCACGTCCACGCCGGGGTGGGTGGCGTACATCCGGCAGATCTGCTCCACCAGCGCCTGGTCGGCCTGGTTCCTGGCGGCGATGTCCGGGACGGACCTTCCGGCATCCATGTCCCTCATGACGCGCTTTACCAGCTTATGCATGTCCTTCTCCGATAATGCTCCCGGCTCCCCGGCAGGGAAAGCGAAGGGCCGGGCGGGCGGCAGCGGCAGGTCGATGCGCTGCGTGGCGATTTCATGGGATTCCGGGTACAGGGTGAGAATCATCATGGTCAGGGGCAGCTTAAATCTCCTTCGACCGCAACTGCCGGGATTGAGGTAGCGCGTCCTGCCCTGGCTCTCCTCCTGGTATTTATGGGAATGGCCATATATTACGATATCGTAATCACTCGAGTCCCGCCGAATCTGTTTCCGGTTGTGTATCATGTATATCCGGAAGCCGAAAAGCTCCACCGTAAGCTCTGTCGGCAGCTCCCCCTGCAGGCGCTCTGCCCAGTCCGCGTCCGCATTGCCCGCCACCGCGTAGGTGGGACGAATCGACTTCAGCCGACTGTAGATTTCCGGGTTGTCCATGTCCCCGCCGTGGAGGACGGCCTCGCAGGTTTCTATCTGCTGCGCCACCTCCGGCCGTAAGATGCCATGGGTATCCGATATGACCGCGATTCGATGAGATTCCATTGTCCTGTCTCCCCCCTAAACGCCCGGGCGGCATCGTGCGGGATGTCCCGCCGCCGGGCCGGGGCGAACCGACTTCCGCCCCAGCCCGATCTGCCGTCCGGTTTTTCTGACTTCACTGTCCTGCCATGCTTTTCTCAGGAGTCCCTTCCTCATCGCTTCCCTCAGTTCTGCATCAGGATATGCTGCCCTAAAACCAACGGATACCGTGCCAGCTCCCCGCCGTCCAGATTCTCCCGGTACATGTCCACCGCCGAAATCTGGTGGTTCTCATAGGTGGTGTAGTAATAGATGCCCTTGTCCGCGTTGCAGCAGGAGGTGTAGATGGTGATTTCATACTTCCCCTCCCCCACCTCACAGCAGCCCCGCTGCTGCTCCACCGCCCCCAGGATGTGGAAGAACTGGCTGACGCTCTCGGACTCCGAGTCCCCGGAGAGGGAGTTCATCTTCGTGAACGCCGCGCGCACGAAGCGGGACTGGGAGGACAGGTCGCCGGGCAGCCCCAGCGCCCCCATGCCGCGGCTGTGGGGCTTTAGGGAAAGCCTGTCCGAAAACAGGTTCTCCGGCTCCCTGGGCGACAGGTGCATATAATTCACAAGCTGGGACATCTGCTCCGGAAAGGACGGGTTGTTCGCCATCACGCCTACAGGATTGTCGTACACCTTCAGGCCGTCCTTTACGGATTCCACCGTGACCGCGCCGTCCCTGTCAGCGATCAGCCAGTGAAGCTGCGCCACAGGCAGCCTGTCGCTGAAGGGGGTGTCCGTCAGATTGGTCTTCGCCAGCAGGGCCTTCGCCTCCTCTACGGTGGCGCACTGGCCCAGAATCCAGGGGATGAACTCGAACTGGGCCACATTGTCCCTTCCGGCCACCTCCTTCCCATAGACCGCGTTGCCCACGAAGTTCAGCCCCGCCATGCCAAGCCCCTTTTCGTTGACGGCATCGTAGAACAGCGGGTACTCCCCCTCCATATGGGCCATGCCGATCATGGCGTGATGGCTGTCCATGGCTTTCGCGCCGCGGAAGCGCAAAGGAAAGCGCCTCGGCATCACCGCAATTTCTTCCCCATAAGAAAAATCATAGTCCAGAGTCCGCCCGAAATAAAAATCCTTTGTCCGATAAGTCGCTGCTGTGCACATAGTCTTTCACCTCTATCATAAAAAATCCACAATAGAATCTGTCTGATGGATTCTATCGTAATTAGTGTACCATTTTTCTGAAAGAAAAACCATCCGATTTTCCTTCACAGCTTTGTTCCGTTCCGCCAGGGCCTCTTGTCTTTCCCCCGCATTTGTGGTAGAGTGTTAAAAGCATCCGGCAAGCCCGGATATAAGGAGATAGCGATGTTTCAGAAACTTCAGAAAAACAGACATTTGATCCCATACATCCTGCTGGCGGCCTTCCTCTTCGCCATGTTCTGCATGGTAAAGGAACCCACCCGGGACGATTTCTATTATCAGAGCATAAAGGCGGACAGCCTGGGGGATATGATGGCGTTCCTGTCCCAGATGTACCTGAGCTGGTCCTCCCGGATGGTGACAGAGCCGCTGGTGGTGCTGCTGGTGAATCTGGACATGATGGTCTGGCGGATCTTCTGCGTGGCGAACATTCTCATCATCGCCCTGTCCGTCCGGTATCTTCTGGGAGTCCGAAATTCCGTTTGGAAAAATTCTGCATTATGCATGTTGGTAGGTTCCTTCCCCTTCTCCTACTATGCCAGCGCCGGATGGATTACCACCACGGCCATCTACCTGATATCCATCTCTCTGGGGCTGGTGGCGCTGTACCCCCTGCGCAGGCTCCTGGATGGAAAACGGAGCGCCTGGTGGGAGAACGCTCTGTTCATCCTTTCGGCCATTCTTGCGTGCAATCACGAGCAGGTGGGCGCGGTGGTCCTGGGCGTGTATCTGTGCTCCTGCGCCTATTGCGCCGTGCTGCGCCGGAAAATCTCCCGGATGCAGATATGCCAGATCGCCATCGCCGTCGCCAGCATCCTCTTCGTCCTCACCTGCCCCGGGGATGCCATCCGGATGGAGGTGGAGGCCCAGACCTGGCTGCCGGAATACGCGGACTGGACCTTCTGGGAGAAGCTGCTCCGGGGCATCCTCCATGCCGCGGACTATTATTTCTATACCACGGGCATCAACTTCTTCGCCTTCGCCCTGGTCTTCACCCTTGGGCTGGCCCTGTTCCTGCGGCCTGTCAGGAACTGGAAAAAGGCCCTGTCCCTGGGGACGGGCCTCTGGCTGTGCCTGGCGGTGGGAATCATTCTGTTGCAGAGGCTGGGGGTGCTGGAGAAGGATGTCCTCTTCCCCTGGGAGGAGTACGGGGTCAATATGCTGGCAAGGGGCGTGGACGTGACCAGGGCGGCGTCGGCGCTGCTGCTGTTGCTCCTGCTCTTCTGTGAGCTGTTCTGGCTCTTCGGGAACAGCGCCTCCTTCTGGACCGCGTCCATGCTTCTGGCGGCGGGCTTCGGGTCGGCGGCCGTGTTGGGCTTCTCCCCCACGGTGTACGCCTCCGGGAACAGGGTGTTCTCCATTTTTGTCTACGCTACGATAGTCCTTATCTGTTATATCGTCAACAAGGTCTTCGCGGACTCCTGCGGCAGGCGGGAGCGCCTGGCCCTGCTGGTGACGGGGGCATTCTCCCTGGCTTCCACCGCTAAGAACATATGGCTGGTGCTGGGCGCGTGACCATAGCCGTCGGACGCCCCAGGCACCGGCGCCTGAAAGCCGTCCCCCGGCACCGCAGCCCGCAGCTTTCGCCTTACCTCTTCCGGAGCGCCCGCAGAATATTGCCGCGTCCTATCCTCCCCACTCACTTCTTCCCGAAGCGCCTGCAAAACATTTCCGCATCCTCCGGCCCTCCCCACTCACCTCTTGCCGGAGCGCCTGCAGAACATCGCCGTTATCAGCCCGATGGCCAGCAGATACAGCACACAGGATAATAACGACAGTATCTGCTGCGCATAGACATGCATCCCCAGGAACATGTTGCCATTGTCCTGAATATACGTCACCAGCGGGCTTGCCAGCAGTGTGGTCAGGAACCCGCATATCCCCGCCACCACCTGGGTCACAGCCAGCGCGTCCGCTCTTTTTGAGACATCTACATAGTCGAATACCACGTTCATAGCCGCGTTGCCGATTCCCGCCATGGCGATGGCATAGCAGACATAATAGGTGGTAAAGAACAGCTTCCCGTTCTCCGGCACCGTGAACACATTGATGAGACACCCGACAGCCGCCACGGCCATGCAGGCCCGCATCATCCGCGCGAAGGAGCGCCTGTCCGCATAGGCCCCCCACACAAAGGAGAACAGAATCCGGACGACGCTGTACAGAATCCCCAGCACGGACACATATTTCAGCCCGAAGCCCAGCTCCTTGATCTGGTAGCTTCCGTAGAAGGGCACGGCCACATAATTGGCCGCGTGCCAGATAACCAGCACCGCCGTCACCCGCAGCACATTCCTGTCCCGGATGATGCCGAAGCGACCGCCCCGGCCGGTTCCGGAGGAGGCCCCTCCCCGCTCTTCCCGCTCTCCCCGCTCCTCCCCCTCCTCCTTCTCCGCGGCCAGCGCCATGGTCAGGGTATGCAGCACCGTCAGCCCGAAGATCACCACGGCGCAGATGGCAAAGGATTTCCGAACCTGTCCTATGCCTCTGTAGTAATCCGACATGGAGCCCATCACATAGGAAAAGACCATCCCCGTCAGCAGAGACACCATCTCCTTCACGGAAGTGTACCTGCCCCGGTTCCCGTCCTCCACCATGGACATGAACCAGTCGATTTTCTTCGGATGCACGATGTTGTACAGGAAATAGGCCAAAGTGACGGCCCCTATGAACAGGGCGGTCTTCCACCCGGAGGGCAGCCCCGTCAACGGTATCACGTACAGGCACAGGAAGACAAGCTGGTTCATCACGCTGAACAGGACTACCTTCCTCTTAATGTTTTTCCGCATAAAGATAGACAATAATTGGAATGCCTGTCCCAGGGAGATGATGGCCGAGATGACCCCCGTCAGGCTGTCGGAGATCCCAAGCTGGGCCGTCACCGCCGCCAGGAAGGAGCCCGACACCAACAGCGAGATGAAATATTCAAAGTCCGCCTGCAATATGTAGAGAATCCGTGTCCTTCTGTACTTATCCATAACCAGACCGCCTCATGACCGCTTTCCGCGGGGATAGAATTTCCGATTTCAGGCCTCCGCCACGAATCCGGCGAAGGAGAAGGGGGGAATCTCCGACAGATATACCCTGTCCCCCTCCATCCGCCCCGTACAGTTCAGGAAACGGATGCCCCGGCAGGCATGCTCCAGCTCCACCACCGGCTCATAGATGCCGTCCGAGCAGATGTTCCACAGCCCCACGGCCAGCTCCCTCTCATCCTGCTTGCACAGAAGATAGAGATCCGGATTCCCCAGACAGCACGCGGGCAGCGCCCTGCCCGTCAATCGGCCCACGGCCTTCACGAGCTGCCTGGCGCGGCTGTAGGAGCGGTACATGCTCTCATTGTTGAAATAAGCGTCGAAGGCAAATACCCAGAAGCGGTGCCCCTCCCCGTTCTCGTAGAAGAACGCCCCGGGGGCCTTCTTCTCCTGCCCGTCCTCCCTATAGGCAATGAAGCTGTCCACCTCCGCCCTCTCGTCCAGCTCCATCACATGGGCCTTGTACGCGCCGTACACATATTCTTCCTCACCGTCAAAATATTCTCCTTCTGTCGTTACACTCTTACCGAATTTACGCATTCCCGTATCAATCCCCCGCTCTCCCAGGAGCCTGGCCGCCTCCGCGTCCAGGATGACGCCCCGGCGCAGCGCGGCCTGGGAGACCATCTTCACATTCTCCCCGAAGGCCACGCCGCAGACCCCCTCCCCCTGGTATACGGTGGGCAGGGAATTGTCGGCCAGCATTCTGGCGGCGATGGAGAAGAAGGCGTTCTCCACATCGCAGCTCCCCGCCTTCTCCTGGGGAATCACCATGTCCGCGAATTTCCGCATGGACTCGTACACCCTGATCCCCCGGGCCTCCTTCCCCGCGAAGCCCTCCTCTATGGCGGCGTAGAGCCCCTTGTTCCTGCAGTGCCTCTCCACATAGCCCTTCTCGTAATCCGGGTGCAGATAATAGGTCATCACGTATTTCAATATCCCGTCCACGGTGCCGTCCGCACGCAGCGCCATGTCGAAAAGCTCCAGGTAGCTGGCCGGGGTCTTGTGCCGCAGCCTGGGGCAGCTATCCCCCTCGCCGATGACCTCGATTCCCTGGCCGCACCAGCTCCGCTCCATCCTGCTCAGCTCGATCACATGCTGGAGCCGGTTCCCCCAGTACCGGTCCGGGGCCCAGTAGGGCGCGCCGATCAGGCGCAGGAAGGGCTGGGTGTCCCCCGCCAGAATCCTGCTGACGGTGGCCGCGTCGATGCCGTCATTGTCCCAGAGGGACATGCAGGCGCAGACCCCCAGCCTGACGTCCGGGTTCACCCGGTCCACATGGGCCCGCATTTCCCTGGCGAAAAGCTCCAGGCTCTCGCCGTTCACCGCCAGGTACGCGTCCCGGTAGGGATTCCTTCCCCCGGAAAAGGCCTTCTCCCGCAGCCTGTCCGCCGTCAGCTCCTCCCCCAGGATCTCCCCCATCTTCCGCAGGTGCCTCTCACAGGCGCAGCCCATGCCGGTTCTGAAGCCATATCTGTAGTCATCATCAAAGAGGATGATGTCCACCCCCGTACCGGCCAGGTTCTCCAGATATTCCCCGGCGAACTGCCGGAACCTCTCGTCCAGGGGACAGCACCCCTTCTGAGGCAGGGGGCCTCCCTCCAGGGATTCCATCAGCGTGAAGTCATGCTCCCCGCCTACCGTGAAGGTCCACAACCAGACCCCCGCCTCCAGCCCGTTCTCCTGAAAGAAGCCTGCGTGCTCTCTCAGGAGCGACAGCTCCCTCTCCCGCTCAGCCCTGTCCGTGACATAGGTGTTTATGCTCAGGAACACCCGCTCGGCCCCCATTTTCCGCAGCAGCTCCAGGATGGCCTCCTTCCCCACCTTCCTGACCATCCTGTTGTTCACCGGCACCGATAATTTATACATACGCTCCTCCTTCCGCGGCCTTTACGCCCCTTCGTCCCTCTCCTGTTCCTTCTTCCTGTAATCGGCGGCGTTCATGCCGAACTTGTCCTTGAAGCACCGCCTAAAGCTGGACACGCTCTCGTATCCCACCGCCCCGGCGATGTCCTTGACGCTGGCGTCCGTGGTCCTAAGGAGCACCGCCGCCCGCTCCATCCTGACCATGGTCAGGTATTCGATATAGGACATGCCCAGACGGCTTCGGAACACCTTGCTGACATAGGTCTTGCCGATTCCCCCCGCCGCGGCCACCTCCTCGAAAGTGAGGTCGCTGCGGCTGTAGTTCTCCTCGATGCAGCGCAGCATCTTGGTGAATTTGTCCCCGTCCTTTTTCACCAGCTGGGCCTTCAGGACCTTCATCACCGTCCGGGTGTACGTCTTCTCGTCCCCCACGTCCATGTCCAGGCACTCCTTCAGGCTGACCTTTTCCTCCGGGCCGCCCCTGTCCAGGTATTCCACCAGGCGGCTTAAGATGGTATATCTGGCATACCGGGCGTTCTCCCGGGAGCACTCCCGCGCCGCGCTGCCCTCCATCATCTGCCAGAACAGGCTGATGGCCTCCTGGAAGTCCCGCTCCGCCAGCGCCTCGGAAAATTTATCCAAAGCGGAGGCCTCCGGCAGGAAGAAGCCCGCCTCCTGCATCATGTCCTCCCAGCAGAGGCAGTAATCCCTGCCCTTCCCGGCCAGCACATGCTCCAGGGCCCGCACCGCCTCCCCGTAGGCGCAGTCTATCATCATGGACTCCTCATAGACCCGGCTCATGCCGATATGCACGCCGCTGAAGCCCTGCTGGTGCAGACATTTCCGGATTTCCCCGGCCAGTCCCCTCCTGCGGATCCGGTTCTCGTCCTCCACCTGCAGGCCGCAAAGGAATACTCTCGCCCGTAGGCCCTCCCGGACGACGTCAGCCTGCAGGCAGTCCTGCAGCAGGGACGGAATCCCTGCCCCCATAGGCGACCCGGCGCTCACCGCGCAGACGAAGAAGCTGTCCGGAACCCCTTTCAGCCCCAACCTCTGAAATACTGTGTCCAGCTCCGAGCAGCTTACCATGCCGTGGAAGATCATATGCGCGGTCTTCTCCAAAAGCTGCGCGTCCCCTTCCAGCACCCGCTCTTCCAGCAGCCTTGCATCCTCCAGCCCGTTCCTGATTATGTTTTCCAGCGGGCCGTAGATGCTATTGGTGGGGAAGCGGTGGCCCGAATCTCCCCCGGCAATCTCCTCCAGATACCCGATCTCCGCCATGCGGCGTCTGCTCTGTCCCCAGGAAATGGCGCCGGACAGCAGGATGCCCGCGATAATCAGCGCCATGTTCACTGCCTGCATGGGGTACAGACCGCTGCTCATGCCCCCAAACATTCCGGCATCATAGAGCCTTACCGTAAATCCGAACTCTTCTGTCCGTTTTTCTATGACATCATATTTTCCGCTGTGGAGCCGCTCCTGCCATTCCTCCTGGGAGAGGACCTCCATTTTACCGGTGGCATCGCAGCCCATGGCCACAATGCTTCCGTTTCGGTCTTCCAGTTGATACCACTGAGATCCGTCCAGAGGCTGCAGCAGTTCCGCTATCTGCTCAAAGGGCAGCACGAAGCTAATGCCGACATGTGCGTCCTCGGTGCGTCTGGTCATATAGCTGTACATCAGATACCCGTTCCTCACCACAGTATCATGCTGGAGCAAAATGGTCAGCGAATTCTCCGGGTTCTCTATGGCCTCCACGCCGTGCCGGACGCTTTCCTCTTCGCAGTTCAGAACGGAACTGAAGTGTACTCTTTTGCTGGACATCCCCATGGAAGAATATACATAATCTGTTCCCTTATACAGGAACACGTCCTTGATCCGGCCGTCAAAATACCGTTTCATGCGCAGCAGCTCAATCCCCTCCCCGGTCTGCCGGGGCGAGGCATCTATCCGATAGGGCAGCAGCTCCCAGCGCTCAGACAGCAGTATGCTCTCCTCATTGTACATGGAGTAATAGGTCTCCAGCTTTGTCAGGGCATTATCCGCCTGGTTCTGGAGCTCCTCCTGCCCCAGCCTCTTCATCTCCATGACAATCAGGGAGAACATGATGACGCTGACCGACAGGACTGGAATCACCAGGCAGAGATTCGTCCAGAAAAGCTTTCTCGAAAATCGTCTATGCAGCAACATCCGCTCATCCTCCAATTGTTCCAGTATATCATGAGGATTGTGTTTTGGCAAAGGGCAGGGCGGATTTATGGAGCATCCGTCCTGCCACACCGTTTAATTTCCGAGATATCTGTCATATGCCGCCTGTTCGATTTCAAGCAATCTCTCCAGGCCCATCTTGTCCAGCTCCGCCAGATAGGCGTCCCAGCCGGCGTCTATGTCCGTCTCCCCTGTGATGAACTGAATCTTTGCCGTCACCAGGTAGTTGTAGACGTCCGTATACAGAGTGCTGCGGGTCTCCAGCTCCTCCGCGGTGTACTTCACATTGGGATAGACGTATACGACCTCCACGCCCTCCTCCCGGATGGCGATTCCCCTCAGCAGGCTCGTTCCTCCCGCGTCATAAAGCTTATCGGAATGCAGCTCCTCCCATGTGGCATTCTCCATCACATCCGACAGACCGCCCTTCCTGTCCACCTGATAGATAGGGAAGACGTTGGCGGCAATGGCCTTCTGGGTGTAGAAATCATTGATATCGTCAAAGCCTGCAGCGGTTGCATACGGCTCATAGTCTACCTGCAGCATGCCGTCCTCTTCCACAAGGTCGAAAGACACGCCCTCATATCCGCTCTTAGCCGAGATGGCTCCCTCATAGGTGAACAGATAGTCCACGAACCTGGCGATTTCCTCCGGATGCTCCGTGTCCGCGCTGGCGGCCAGCATATATGCGTTGCCTGCCCGGTTATAGAGCACATTGGTGCGCACAGGATTGTACTCCTCGGTAGTGAACCCGTTTACGATGATCCAGTCTCTCACATCTCCCGGCAGGGGAGCCCAGGTCTGCCAGTATCCCACCTTGCTGTCCTGGTACAGCGCCTCCATCTCGTTGTATGTGGTGACAAAGGCGTCCACGTTCATCAGCCCCTCCTCATACAGCTTGTGCATGAAGTGCAGATACGCCTTGTAGTTCTCCGTGGTATCCCCGAGGACTACCTTATCGTCATCCTGTGGTGTCAGATAAAAGGCCTCGCTTTGCCCGTAGATGCCAAAAGCCCACAGAACCGGCATGTCCGTCCAGAAGGCAGTGTCCGCGCGCCCCATGGGGATTTCATCCGAAGGATCGCCATTGCCGTTGGCGTCCTGCTCCTTGAAGGCTTTCAGCACATTGTAGAACTCATCCAATGTCTTAGGCTCTTCCAGGTTCAGGTTGTCCAGCCATTTCTTGTTCAGGTAGATAGGCCGGACCATGGGAGCCTCCGAGCTGGCTGTCAACGTGGAAAAAGCGTAGATATTCCCGTTTTCATTGGTAATCGCAGCGGCGTATTCCGGATATTCCTCCATCCTCTTTTTCAGGTTCGGCATAATGTCAAGAAACTGGGCAAAATCCAGAAGATATCCGTCCTTCCCATATTTCTCCACATCTATGCAGGTCATATTGGCGTATGCGATCATATCCGGCATCTCATCGGAGGCCATCATCAGCGTCAGCTTGGAGGGCCACTGCTCCAGGTCATAGGCGCTCACCTCAAAGCGGATGCCCAGGCGTTTTTCATATTCCTTGAACTGATCTGTAGAGGCAAAGTCCGTGGTATACTGGCCCGCGACATACCGCGCCGCAAGGGTCAGGGTGATTGGCTCCTCGGAGATTCTTCCGAACTCCCCGCCGTCCGCGCTGCTTTCTGTCCCCTCATCGTCAGCCTCCTGAGCCTGTGTCCCGTCCTGCACTTCTTCCGGCTCAGACTCCTCCTTCGCTTCCCCGGTCTGGCTTTCCTCACTCCGGCTTTCCCCGGTTCCTCCAGCCGGGCTTCCCTCGGTCCCGGCCTCCTGTCCACAGCCGGTAAATACACCGCATATCATGGCCACAGCCAGCAGCACGCTTAAAACCTTCTTTCTTTTCTTCATCGTAACTCCTCCATTCTGATTCATCTGAATTGATTTTCCAACTGATTTCCCCTATGTGCGCACCTGGCTCCCAACCTGATGCTGATTCCCTCCTTCCTAACCTTTTATGGAGCCAATCATCACGCCCTTTTCAAAAAATTTCTGTAATTTCGGATAAATTATCATCATGGGCAACGTGGCCACGATGATTACGCAATACTTCACCAGGTTCGCGGACTTTGCGGCCTCCTGCATAATCCTGAGCTGCTCCTGGGTCATATTCATGTTGTCGTTGACCTGGTTCATGACCTTGCTGTCCAGCAGAATCTCCCTCAGGAACATCTGCAGGGGATATTTCTTCCTGTCGTCCAGATAGATCATGGCGCTGAAGTAAGAATTCCAATGCCCCACCCCATAGTACAATCCCATCACAGCCACAATGGCCTTGGACAGGGGCATGACGATTTTGGAGAAAATGCCGAAATCGCTGCAGCCGTCTATCCTGGCGGCATCCGTCAGCTCACCGGGAATCGTATTGGCAAAGAATGTCCGCGCCACAATCATATTATAGACGGAGAGCGCGCCATCGATGATCATGATCAGCCTCGTATTCACCAGCCCGAAGGACTTCATGTTCAGGTACCCGGGAATCAGGCCCCCGCCTATGTACATGGTGACCATGAACACTACCATCAGGCCGCTGCGCCCCACCAGATCCTCCCTGGACAGGGCGTAGGCGCAGGGCAGCGTCACCGCCAGGTTCAGCATGGTGCCTGCCACCGTGTACAAGATCGTATTGGCATACCCCATCCATATCTCCCGGTACTCGAACACGAACTCATATCCCTCCAGGGTGAAGCCTATGGGCCAGAGCACCAGCTCCCCCGCCATCACCGCGTCCGGGTCGCTGAAGGAGGAGCTGATGACATACAGAATCGGATACAGCTCCACACAAAAGAAGATAAACAGGATAATCGTCACGCACATCTGAAAAAAACGGTTCCCATTCACATATTGCTTCAAAGTTTTCATATCGTTTTCCATCCCTTCCCCGGATTCCCTTCCTTAAAACAGCCCTGTCTTCGCCACCTTCTTCGACAATTGATTGGCGGATATGAGAATCACGCAGTTGACTACTGTGTTGAAAAGCCCGGCGGCGGTGGAGAAGGAGAAATCCGACTGCACCAGTCCCACCTTGTACACATAGGTGGAGATGATCTCCGAGCCGGTGAGGTTGCTGCTGGTCTGGAGCAGGTAGGCCTTTTCATACCCCACGCTCAGCAAAGAGCCGCACTGCAGGATGAGCATCACCAGAATCGTGGGCATGATTACGGGCAGGTTCACATGCCATATCTTCTGAAGGCGGGTGGCCCCGTCCATGTCCGCCGCTTCCAGGAGGGATCTGTCCACACCGGACAGCGCCGCGTAATAGATGACCGAGCTCCATCCTGCTCCCTGCCAGACCCCGCTAAGTACATAAACCCATTTGAACAGCCCTGCCTCCTGCATGAAGAACACGGATTCCATCCCCAGGGCGTTCAGCAGCTTGTTGATGACACCGGTGGTGGGACTCAGGAACATGGTAATCATGCCGCACATGACCACCATGGAGATGAAGTGCGGGGCATAGGAAAAGGTCTGCACCATGCTGCGGAATTTATTGCTTTTGACCTCATTTAGCAGAAGCGCCAGCACAATGGGAATGGGGAATCCGATTGCCAGGCTCAGCAGGCTGATCGTCAGCGTGTTCTTCAGGATAATCGGAAACCAGTAAGAGCTGAAGAGCCTCTCGAAATTCTTGAACCCCACCCAGGGGCTGGCCAGTATCCCCTTCTTCATGCTGTAGTCCTTGAACGCGATCAGAATGCCGTACATAGGCTTATACGCGAAGAGCACTATGTACACCAGCGCCGGCAGCATCAGCACATAGAGCTGCCAGCATCTACAGATTCTCTTGAAGGCGCTGGCTCTTGCGCCCGCCTTTTTCCTCTTTCCATGTACCATCTCAGTCGTCCTCCAATCGCTGTATTTGATGGATTCATATTAGCAAACAGAGTTGACTATCTCAAGGCCTAATATTTGGCCGCCATATGGCATCCTGTACAAAAAATCGACCCATTCCGCGCTTTTTCCGCCATTTTCTCCGGGCGCACTGCAACTTCTGCACCCCCGGCAGCGGGAGGAGGGCCAAAATTGCATTGCGGCATACCAGGATATGGCTTGCGCAAAAAAGGAAACAGGCTGTAAACCTGTTCCCCTCTATCTTTCTTATGATTCCAAATCCGAACGGAGTCCGTGCCTGTCGGAGCCGACAAGCCGCATTAGACACCGCCGCATTCCACTTCGACGCACAGCACCATGTCCTTTGCCAGCACATCAGGCAGGGCGCATATCTCCCAGGTCCGTGTCCGGTCTATGACCCTGCATTCCCTGATTCCACAGGGTTCATGTCCCGCTTTCTTCCCATCCTCCAGAACAGCCCTCAGACGGATATCCTTCCCCGAAAGGTTGGCGACCATCACATACCCTTCCCCTGGGCCTCCTTCGTCCCTGGCCGCCACTACATACACGTCTTCTCTGTCGCTGACAGCGGCAACCTGCTGCCCCAGCCGGTAGAAGATCG
>CAOOJO010000027.1 GCA_948496895.1 uncultured Acetatifactor sp.
GGCAATTCCAGAGGAGACCGGCTTCGAGGTGGTGGCGGAGGCGCTGGAGGAGACCTGGAAGGATGGCGGCAGAAAGGAAGGAGGACATTGCTCCCGGGACGGGCATTCCCCGGAAGCCCCGGCAGGCCGTATCATCCAGGAGCGCCGCGTCGCCATGCCGGACATGGATAAGGTGCCTGAACTCTCTCTGCTGGGCATCTCCGGCATGGAACCGGGCTGCTTCGATGGACATGCCAGGAACTGGTGGGAGACCGATGATTATCTATCCCGCTGCGGAGGGGAAGACATCAAGCGCCCCTCCTTTGAAAGAGCAGGATGCGGGGACAGGGCTTTCGCCGGAGCCTGGCAGGAATACATCACGGATACAGGGATGAAAGGATATGAAGTACATCCGAGGGGGACTGGTTCCGGGCAGGAGGCAGCGGATGAGCTGCCAGAGGCCGTCACAGCCCTGGAATTTGCCCTGAGGGACGCGGAGACCGGCCTGATAGGCCTGTGCGTCGAGACAGAAGGCCCTGCCACCGTGGACATCGTCTGGAACGACTTTCTGGACGAGACGGCTCAGGTGCCGGTGAAAGCGGACAGCATGAACCGCGTCATACGCCTGGAGTCGGCGGGAGGGCACATCTCCTTCGAATCCATGGAACCCCATTTCCTGAAATACATTAAGGTTATCGTACAGACGGACAGAACATTCCGACTGGCCGATATCTACGTGAGGCGATACCGCTTCCCGGAGGCTTTCGGCAGGGCGCGGTTCGTCTGCAGCGATATGGAGCTGAACCGCATCTATGAAGCTTCCAGGCGCACGCTCCTCACCAACACCCTGGCGTTCTTTCTGGACTCTCCGGAACGGGAGCGGGGCGGTTGGGCCGGGGACAGCTACTGGACGGGAAGGGCCTCCGCCATGCTGCTGGGGGATACTACGGTAGAGCGTTCCATGCTATACGATTTCCTGGCTGCCGATTATGCGCAGATGCTGCCCGGCACTTTTCCCTGCTGCTGTTGCGGCGGCGAGGAGAACGACCCTGAGCTGATGTATACCTGGAGCCTTTTCGTGCTCCTGGAGCTGACGGATTATTATAGAAGGACCGGGGACGAGACCCTGAAGCGGGATTTCGCCTCCAGGGTGGAGAGCTTTATGGAAGCCTCCCAGAGCCTGAAGAATGACCTGGGGGTGCTGGAGAATATCCCGGGCACCGTTTTCATCGATTGGTCGGCATCCAACAACCGGGCCAATACGGAGGCGGTCTGCACCGCGGCTAACGGCCTCTATGCGATGGTGGCCCAGCGGCTGGGGGAGATGTACGGCGTGGCGGCCTACAGAGAAGAGGCAGAGCGGATTCGTAGCGTCTTCCGGGAGACATATAGAAAGGTAAAGGAGACTAAGTACGACCTCTTTACCATGTATCCTTTCCTGCCCGACTCCATGACCGTAAAGGACGGAGAGCTGAAGGGGAACGGGGTCTACAGCGAAGCCGCCCAGTATTACTGCTTCTGGACGGGGCTGCTGCGCAGGGAGGACGCGCCCGACCTCTGGAAGATTCTGGTGGAGCAGTTCGGCCCCATGCCGGAGAGGTACCGGGGGACCCCACAGCTGTCCGTGGGCAGCTGCGGCGTATTCTTCGGCCATATGATGCGCTTTGAGCTTCTGGCCAGGTTTGGGGAGACGGCGCTTTTGGAGAAGGAGATGAAGCATCTGTGCTGCTATATGATGGGACATGACCCGGGGACATTCTGGGAGACCTTAGGCGGCACGGACAGCCGCAACCATGGCTTCGGTGCCCACTATGGCGTGGTGGTGATGCGGGATTTCCTGGGGATGGACATCCCCGACTGCCGGGAAAGAACCGTTCGCTTCGCGCCGGGGCGGGGGAGCCTGCGGTGGGCAAAGGGACGGATCGGCCTGGAGAAGGGAGAATTTGCGGCCTTCTGGCACAGGGATATGGAGCAGCTGAGCCTGTCCATATCTGCCCCTGACGGATACCGCGTCCTGGTGGAGCTGCCCGGGGAATACTGCGGCGGGAAGCTGACGGTGAATGGGAAGGTACAGGAATTCCGGCGGATTCTGGAATGCGGGAATGTGGTGGATATCAGAGTGGAAAGCGTCTTCCGGGAGAGCGGTTTGGAGCAAAAGCATTTATAATATGAAGAGGAGCATTCATAAGGAGGAGAGAAATGGGCACGACACAACGGGACAGAAAGGATATCTTCCGCGTCATGGATGAGGACAGCCTGAAAGCAGGGAAGGAGGACATCAGAACCAGGAGGTTCCTGCTTCCCAGGCGGATTCTCTGGACGAAGGGGCATGTGGAGAACAGCGACACACTACTGGAAAACCGGGAAATCCAGATTTCCCTGGCAGCCCACAGGCCCTGCATCCTGAAGAATGAGGGACAGGCGCAGGAAAAGGCTTCCATCCTGCTGGACTACGGCGTGGAGATCCACGGCGGCATCCGGCTCCTGGCCTGGATGGACAGCACGGGCAGGGGAGCGAAGGTGCGCGTCCGCTTCGGCGAGTCCGCCGCGGAAGCCATGAGCGAGCTGGGCGGGGAGACCAACGCCACCAACGACCACGCCAGGAGGGACATGACCGTGGAGGTGGGCATGATGAGCATGAACCAGATTGGGGAGAGCGGTTTCCGCTTCGTGCGCATCGACCTGGAAGAGCCGGAGGCCTCCATCGCCCTGAAGACCGTCTGGGCCGTGCTGATCTACAAGGATGTCCCCTACCGGGGAAGCTTTACCTGCAGCGACAGTCTGCTGAACCGCATCTGGGACGTGGGGGCGTACACCGTGCACCTGAACATGCAGGAGTACATATGGGACGGCATCAAAAGGGACAGGCTGGTCTGGGTGGGGGACATGCACCCTGAAATCACCACGATCAAGGCGGTGTTCGGCGAGGACAGCGCGGTGGAGGATAGCCTGGACTACATCCGGAAGGAGACGCCCCTGCCGGGATGGATGAACGGCATGGCCAGCTATTCCATGTGGTATTCCATCATTACCTGGGACTGGTATCAGTACACGGGGAAGAAGGAATTCCTGGAAAAACAGCGGGAATATCTGAAAGGATTATCGGAGCAGCTCTCCGCCCACATCGACGAAAAGGGACAGGATACGGTGAAGGAGGGGCGTTTCCTGGACTGGCCCTCCGAGGGGAAGCTTGGCATCGTGGACGCAGGGGTGCAGGCGCTGCATATCTGGGCGGCGGGAAGCCTGGAGCGGATCTTCACTGTCCTGGGGGAGGAGGCCCTGGCGGAGAGCTGCAGGGAGGACATCAGGCGGCTGAAAGGCTTCGAGACGGACTATGAGGATTCCAAACAGGCGGCGGCCCTTTCGGTGATGATGGGCCAGAAGGGGGCGGCGGAGGTGAACGAGGCGCTGCTGAAGCAGGGCGGCGCTAAGGGCATGTCCACCTTCATGGGCTACTATATCCTGACGGCCAGGGCCATGGCGGGAGATTACCAGGGCTGCCTGGACTGCATCCGGGACTACTGGGGCGGCATGCTTCAGTTAGGAGCGACTACCTTCTGGGAGGATTTCGATGTGGACTGGATGGAGAATGCCGCCGGGATCGACGAGCTGCCCCAGGCAGACACGGAAGAATGCCGTTCCAAGGTGGACGTCCACGGGACCTACGGCGGGTTCTGTTACCAGGGCTACCGCCACAGCCTCTGCCACGGCTGGGCCAGCGGCGCCACGCCATGGCTTTCCGAGAACGTGCTGGGGGTGCGGATTCTGGAGCCGGGCTGCCGGAAGGTGAAGATAGAGCCCCATCTGGGGGATCTGGAATGGGCGAAGGGAACCTATCCCACCCCTTACGGCGAGATTTCCGTCTCCCATGTAAGGCTGGCCGACGGCTCTGTAGCCACGGAGGTGGACGCACCGGAGGAAGTGGAGATTTGCAGGGAGACAAGCATATGAACATAAGCGAAAGACAGAAGCTATTTGAGAATCCCACAAAGGAGTACCGGGGCAAGCCGTTCTGGTCATGGAACGGCAGGCTGGAGGAGGCGGAGCTGTGCCGCCAGATTGACATCATCAAGGAAATGGGCTTCGGCGGCTATTTCATGCACTCCCGCACCGGCCTGGAGACGGAGTACCTGGGGGAGGAATGGTTCCGGCTCACCAACAAATGCGCGGATTACGGCCAGAAAGCCGGGATGGAGTCCTGGCTCTACGACGAAGACCGCTGGCCCTCCGGAAGCGCAGGGGGCATGGTGACGAAGGAGGAGAAGTACCGCGCCATGTTCCTGGAGATGAACCTTCTGACGGCGGATGCCTGGAGGGCATGGCAGCCGGACGAAAATGTGGTGGCGGTATATGCCTGCAGAATGGAGCGGGAGCTTTCCGCGGATCCGGGGCGTTCCGGGCAAGCCCTTGCTGCCGGGGGACATGCCGTGGAAGCACGGGACACGGGCGGGCCTAAGGAGGGCTTTAACGGGATTTTCTCCGAAAAGAGGCTCCTCCACGAGGGCGACGCCCTGGCGGAAGGGGAGACGGCCATAGAGTTCCGCACCCGCTATTCCGTGTGCAACGACAATTACAACGGCTACTGCTATGTGAACACCATGGACAGGGAGGCCATAGAGAAGTATATTGAGCTGACCCATGAGAAATACAGGGAAAAATGCGGTGACAGGTTTGGAAAGGAAATCATGGGCATCTTCACGGACGAGCCCCACAGAGGCGGCGTGTTCACCAATTTCGCGGAGGGGGAGCCAAACGCCGCCCCCTATACGCCGGATTTGTTCCCGGAATTCGAGAAGCGCTTCGGCTACAGCCTGAAGGAGAACCTGCCGGAGCTGTTCCTGCGCAGGAGCCAGGGGGAGCTGTCGAAGGTCACCAGGGACTATTTCGAGCTGTGCCAGGAGCTGTTCCTGGAGCGATTCGCCATCCCCGTACAGAACTGGTGCAGGGAGAACGGGCTGATCTTCACCGGCCATGTGCTCCATGAGGACTCCCTGTGCTGCCAGGCCATCATGCAGGGCTCCCTTATGCGGTTCTATGAATATATGGATTATCCCGGCATCGACATCCTCAGCGAGGGGAACAGATGCTACTGGGTGGCCAAGCAGATATCCTCCGTGGCCAGGCAGCTGGACAAGGAGTGGGTCCTGTCCGAGCTTTACGGCTGTACGGGCTGGCAGATGGATTTCGAGTCCTACAAGAACGTAGGCGACTGGCAGGCGCTGTTCGGCGTGAACCTAAGGTGCCCCCACCTGTCCTGGTACACCATGAAGGGGGAGGCCAAGCGGGACTACCCTGCCAGCATGCTGCACCAGTCCTACTGGTATCGGGACTATCATTATGTGGAGGACTATTTCTCCAGAATCCATGCCGCGCTCCACGGCGGCAGGCCTGTGTGCAGCCTGCTGGTGCTGAATCCCATAGAGAGCGTGTGGGCAAGGGCCTACAGCGGCTCCTTTGACGGGCTCTCCGGCGTGGACGCGGAAATCGTGCGCCTGGAGCGGCAGTACGCCGAGCTGTTCCACATCCTTTCCGGCAATCAGATCGACTTCGACTACGGCGAGGAGGACATCATGGCCCGTCATGGGAAGGTGGAGGAGGGTATCCTGTACGTGGGAAGCTGCGCCTACCGCAGGGTTCTGGTGGCGGGCATGGATACCATGCGCTCCAGCACCCTGGCGCTGCTGGAGGAATTCGTGGCCCAGGGCGGGGAGGTCATCTTCGCCGGAGAGGCCCCGGGCTGCGTGGACGTGATTCCCTCGGATAAGGTGGCGAAGCTTGCGGACAGGTGCAGAAGAGTGCCTTTTGAAGAGGAGGCAGTGGCCCGGGCGGCGAAGAGCGGCATGGAAGTCAGGATAATGCCTACGGACTCTTTCTTCGTGCAGTCCTTCCAGGTGGACGGCGGCCGCATGGTGATGCTGTTGAACGTGAACCGCGAAAAAGACTACAGAAATGTCTCTGTAGACCTGGGACGCGGCGATTATCTGGAGCTATGGGATGCCAGAACCGGGAAGGTCGTCAGACCGGATTACCAGATATTGGATGGCAGGATTCGCCTGACCATGGATCTGGAGAGGGGCGGAGAGCGCATCTTCCTGGTCACGGAGCAGTGTCGGGAGCTGCCGGAGGAGGAGCTCTTTACGGGCGGGGAGCCTGTGGAGCTGCCGGAAACCTTCCGCTACCGGCTGACAGAGCCCAATGTCTGCGTGCTGGACATGGTCTGCGTCACGGACGGAAGCGGCAGAGAAATTCCCCGGATGGAGGTGCTGAAAGCGGACCGGGCCCTGCGGGACATATTGGGCATTCCTTACCGGGGCGGCGAGATGCTGCAGCCCTGGTATCAGGTGAAATATAAGGGCGGGAACACGAAGCTGCTGGATACGATTTCCCTCCGATACGATGTGGAGATAGCGGAAATTCCGGAGAGATTGCGACTGGCAGTGGAAGATTTGACGCATATCCGTCAGATACAGGTGAACGGAGCTGAGATTCCTCTTGTCAGCAAGGGAAAATGGATTGACATATGCTTTGATGAGTTGGAGATTCCCGCGGGCGTGCTGGCGAAGGGCAGGAATACGATTGACATCTCCATGGACTATTACAGTACCTGCGGCATAGAGGCCGCCTACCTGCTGGGGGATTTCGGCGTGGAGATTCTGGAGGAGAAATGCTCTGTAGAGGAGAATCCCGCCGAAGAAGCCTCCGCGGATGGAACATCGGCTGGGAATACCGCCGGAAGACCCGTGGAAGGAGCTTCGGCGGATGCTGCTCCCAGCAGCAGCCGTGTGGTTCTGACAGGTCTGCCGGACAGGCTGGCGGTCGGAGACATCACGGAGCAGGGCCTGCCTTTCTATTCGGGAAGCGTGGTTTATGAGCTGGATGGGACAGCAGCCGCGGAGGAAGCAAAGCACTGCCGCGTGAGCGTAAAAGCCCCCGGCTTCGGCGGAGCGCTCATCAAGCTCCACGGAAAAGGAGAGGCGGCAATCGCATTCCCGCCCTACCAGGCGGATGTGGAAGATTTGCGCGGCATCGAGGTGGTGCTGACCAGGCGGAACACCTTCGGGCCCCTCCATCAGTATCCAAAGGAAGCGCCCTCCTACGGCCCGGGCAACTTCATGACCACAGGCCAGGCTTGGAGCGATGCATACATGCTCTATCCCCAGGGGCTGCTGGAGAAGCCGGAGGTCAGGATAGGGTAGGAGCGCGACAGCGAATTTCCCCAAAATCCGGCATCATATCGGAAGGTATGGGCCTGGATTTTGGGGAAAATCTGTTGTAAAATGTTGGATAATGCCTTATAATAAAAGAAATTACAGCTTTATTTCTACATTTTTTCCCTATACCAGGATGTATACTATTGCTTATAGGGAGGTAGAACAGATGAAGCGTGAACGTCCTGATGAAAACGCACCTGTGGATGAAGAGGAGGTAGATGTTATGCCAACTATCGAATTAGTAGAACATGAAAGAACAGCCTATATAAAAGGGATGGAAGAATACCTGAAGAAATTAAGATTGATGCCGAACAAGGAAGCGGTTAAGAAATCCCGGGAAAGCCTGAAGGAATGCCATATCATACGTGAAGATGGCGAATTCTCGGAAAGGTACAGCAATACCAGAAAATATGTTCAGCACAGGGGATGAGAGATGTACAGTAATTTACCGAATCTGATTATTGGCTTTCATGGCTGTGATTTAGATACTTACAAGAATGTATTGTATAAGCATGATAGACTGCGGGCAAGCCATAATTCTTATGACTGGTTGGGGAGCGGGATTTATTTTTGGGAGAACAGCCTGGATAGGGCTGAAGAGTGGGCAGCCTCGTACTGTGACAGATATAATAAAAAACATCCTGACAGAAACACGAAAGAGCCAGCAGTCATAGGTGCAGTCATAAGTCTGGGGCATTGTCTGGATTTGGCTGATTATGGAAGCGCTTCTATTCTAAAGACAGGATATAAGATTTTGAAATTCGAGCTGTCTCTATTGGGAAAGCCTTTACCGGTGAACAGGGACATTGCAGGAAATAAGGATTTACTATTGAGGGAGCTGGACTGCGCTGTCATTGAAAGGATTCATCAGTACAACCGGGAGAACAACGAAAGGCCTTACGATAGTGTCCGGGGAGTGTTCATTGAGGGCAGCCCTGTTTATGAAAATTCAGGAATCATGGAAAAGACGCATACACAGATATGCATCATAAATCCGAATTGCATCAAAGGCTATTTCAGTCCATTGCTGCCGGACAGCGAATGGACTGTAGTCTGAACCAAATCTGTCGATTCCGACAATCCTTTTCAATATGATTTACTGTTGTAAAATACAATTGGCTGAACAGAGCTGCTGTTTTTATGGCGCATAGTACGGAATGGAAGAATGTATGTTGCCCGAAGATATCAATATCAGCTTCGCAGCTGCGAAGGCGTCATCCCCGTAGCCTGCTTGAACTTCCGGCGGAAGCTGGAGGTATTCACGTACCCCACCGCCAGGCTGACGTCGTCAATCGGCATATCCGTAGTAAGGAGCAGCTCCCTGGCCTTTTCCAGGCGCAGCGCCCAGACGTAGTCCGAAAAATTCTCCCCCATCTCCTTTTTGAACAGATAGCTCATATAAGCGATGCTTACATGGAAATTGTCCGCCAGATAAGAAATGGAAAAATCCGCAGAGGTATAGTGCGTTGCTACCAGCTGTTGTATCTGGGCGGCGCTTATGAGCTGATTCTCAGCTTCTGATTTGAACAGGGTCAGGAGCTGCTTTATATGTGCCAGGATTTCCTCCCTTTTTTCAGGATAGGGGCAGCTGCGGCAGAAATACAGGGTCTCGAAATAGACCTCGCTGTAATCCCGGAATTTAATGTTTATCTGATCCATGGCATTGATGATTGCCGTCAGGATATCGATCAGGACACAGCGGACGAAGAAGTCCGGAAGGGTATTCTCCAGGGAAGAGGAATTATCGAGCAGAATGAAAAGCGTCTGAATCTGGAGCTCAGCAGCGGAAAAGTCCTGCTCTTTTAAAGCCAGCGCTAGCCGATCCAGGGCCTCATAGGGGTAGGCGAGAGGGCGCTCCATGGACAGCTTCGGCTCAATGGAGCGAAAAGATACTACCCTCTTCTGATTCCAAAGCCTACTGGCCAGAAGGACGCTCTCATAGAGGGCAGGGATATCCATAGGAGAAGATGCCCCCTTGCTCAGCGCGGCCAGATACTCCTTCTCTTCACAATAGTCTTCCAGCAGGGCCAAGAGGATGTCCTCCTTGGAATGCTCCCCTTCTATATTCTGTTCCGGGCCAGAATAATTCAACAAGATTACAACATTGTCGTCATTTCGTTCCAGTATCAGGCTTGCGTTCTCTCCGGGAAGGGCTTTGCTGAAGAAGTCGATAATTTCATCCGCTGGCAGTCGGCATACGGAATCCCCGGAAATCTGGTTAGGGGGGGTACTGAACCGATGCGCAGCACAAAGATAAGGTTATCCGGCTCCATAGTAAAAAAAGCATCAATCTCATTTCCGTTATCCATCTGGACAAAGTTCTTTGATTCGGACGATTGGCGGCTTACAATCATGGAATCGAAGATGGATTTCTGCATGGAAAGCCTGTATTTGGCTATCTTTTTCCGCAGATTCTGATTTTCGGTGGCGGTGGCCGAGAAGGCCAGATCCAGCTGCTCCAGGTAACCCTGGCCTGGGTTGGGATTCTTCACGATTTTCCGGGCCAGATTCCGGAGAGGCAGGTAGGTCCTGCGCATGGAGAACAGCACGATGAACAGGCCTGTGATGCCCAAAAGGAGCAGAATCAGGTATGTGCGGGAAAGAATGGCATTTATCCGCCCCATGACCGCTCTGTCGGAAACCAGGGCGGTTATGGTGAAGCCGTTGTACAGCCCTCCGCGGACATGCAGGGAGGTCTGGCTGTCCAGAGGATAGATTTCGCCGCCGTCCCTGGCAGTGGTCAGGTGGGGAGTCAAAAGCTGTTCGTTTATGCCCACAGCGATTTCTCCCTCTGAGTTGACCAGGGCCAGCGAGATGATTTCCTCGGACATGACGCTCTTCAGCATATTTGAGATACTTAATTCATTAAGAATGTAAAAAAGCGTATAGTCCCTGCTTCTGTCTGCACATGGATAGTAAAGCAGATAGGAGGAGCCTTCCTTGCCTGCCAGAATCAACTGGTTCGTGATGCAGTCCTCATATTCGCGGGAATCAAATGATATGAACTCGCCATCTTTATAAATGCGGAAGACCCCATCTGTATAATCCACATATTTTTCGGAAGAGTGAATCGTATCGTGGATATGGTCATAATACACGATGCACTGGATGGACTCGTTGGCCAGTGCATAGGAATTGATTTCCTGCGCGGCGAGATATCCGTTCCAGGACGTGCCGATATGCCGGGACAGGGTAAGGTTGATGTTTTTCTCCAAAGCGCTGTTGACTCTGCTGACAGTGGTCAGGTCGGCAGAGAACTGGTTCTTGATGTTCTCCAGCTGTTGGCCGGCCTCCTGGTTCAGCATATCCAGATAGGTTGCTGACAGCTGGCCTCGCACGATAAATGAAAATCCTATCAGAAGAAAGCTCAGCAAAACGAAATAAGACAGGAAATAGCGGGTCAGGGTTTTGTGCGACTGGTGAATATGACTGAAAAAGTGCGGATTTTTCATAAAATACCTCCCAAAGTGACATTATTATACAACATTCCAAAGAATTCCGCAATATGGCAGAGGCTCTGGAACCATGCCCGCAGGGGAACAATATTTAGATTTCCCTCTTGAAAAATGTACTGTGGAGGCGGCAAATTAGTAAAAAGCCATGATTATACACCTGCTGCCAGACCAGGTGCGTTCGTCAAAATAAACATATAAAATATGTATCTTGTATTTTCTTGTAGAAACATTCCATAATAAAAACAAGATTTCGCAAAGGGAAATTGGCTTTGGTAAATCTTAAATACTATAAAACAGGAGGTATTTTATGAAAATCAAGAAAGTGACAGCGCTTTTCCTGGCTGCAGCGATGGCCATGTCCGTCATGACAGGATGTGGCTCCAACGGTGGCTCCGCTTCCGAAAATGACAGCAAGAGCAGCGAGAGCAAACCGGCGGAGGAGAGTAAGGAAGAAAAGGAAGAGTCGGATGCCGGTGCGGAGAGCGCAGGCGGCGAGGAGGCCTCCGGCGGCTCCATCACATTCCCCCTGGCGGAGACCATGGAATTCACTTCTTTCTCCGGTATGAACCAGTCCTATACCTTGCCGGATACGCTGGCCATGCAGGAGGCCATGTCCAGAGCGAACATCAACATTACATTCGACAGTGTCCTGTCCGCAGACCTGACGGAGAAGAGGAACCTGATGCTGGCTTCCGGCGAATATCCTGACATGCTCTTCAAGTCCGGCATCGGGATGGGCGACCTGACCAAGTATGGCGGGCAGGGCATCTTGATTCCCCTGGAGGATCTGATTCATGAGTACATGCCGAACCTGACAGCAAAGCTGGACGAAATCGATGGCTGGCAGTATCTGACTTCTCCTGATGGGCATATCTACTCCATCCCTGAGATTTCTGCACGCGGCGAGATCAACCTGTTCTGGCTCAATAAGAAATGGCTCGATAACTTAAGCCTGGAAGAGCCCAAGAGCATGGATGACCTCTACGAAGTCCTGAAGGCATTCAAGGAGCAGGATGCCAACGGCAACGGCGACCCTGATGACGAGATTCCTTTCAGCCTGACGCAGGGCGATTACTTGGGACTGTTGAAGTATTCTGACTTCAGCTATGATGAGGGTTCGATGTGCGCCGTCATCGATGGCAAGCTTACATATGTTCCCACCACGGACTACTTCAGGGAGTATGTGGCCTATCTGGCAAAGCTGTACCAGGAGGGCCTGCTTGAGCAGACTTCCTTCACCCAGGGCGGTGAGCAGCAGCAGGCTACCGGCCAGTCCGGGGATGTATATGGCTCTTTCTGGACCATGGGCGCTTTCCTTACAGTGGGCCGCGACAATGACGATGATTATATAGTCATGACTCCGTTCTATGAGGATACTTATCCAATCATCACCGGCATCAAGGTCGGCACCATGGCGATTACAGATGCCTGTGAGCATCCGGAAGTCCTGATGGCATGGGCCGATTATCTCTACAGCGAGGAGGGCGGCATCCTTGCTTGGATGGGCGTGGAAGGAAAGACCTATCAGGTTGCCGACAATGGCAAGTGGGAATGGATGCTCGGCGGAGAATATGGGGACGATATCGCGACAGTGCGTTCCAGCGCTACCATCCAGGGCGCGCAGAACCATCCCTCCATCCAGCCCGACTTCTGGTTCGAGATGTCCCCGGAAGTGGATGCGGATGAGGTCTATCTGAACAATGAGCGCCAGAGGATAGCAGGCTTGGGCAAGGTTCCCCTTCCCATGATGGCTTACACGGAAGAGGACAATGCGCAGATTGCCACCTTCAGGGCAGATATTGACGGTTACATCAATCAGTTCATCGCACAGGTATGTACCGGTGAGGTGGATCTGGAGTCCGGCTGGGACACCTATCTTGAGACCATGGAGGCTATGGGCGCTTCCACTCTGGCTGAGCTTCATGAGAAGACATACAATGCAGCTGTCCAGTAATCCGCACGGCCTTAGCGCAAGAGTGATGTGAGATTAAGCAAACGGAGGAATGAAGCTTTCTGCCATTCCTCCGTTTTGGAGAAAGGAGAGTTCTATGGCAGGAAAGATGAAGCAGAAGAATGGAGCCGCTGTACAAACCCTTGCCGGAAAGACCAGGGAAAGCTTCTCTGTAAGGCTGGGAAAGAACATCAGGAAAAACTGGATCCTCTATGTGATGATTCTTCCGGTGGTGGCGTATTACATAGTCTTTGCCTATGCCCCTATGTATGGCGTACAGCTCGCATTTAAGAATTATCGTGTGAAGGATGGCATTTTCGGAAGCCCCTGGGTGGGGTTCGATCATTTTAAACGTTTCTTCAGCGCCTATAATTTCAGGCAATTGCTGATGAATACGCTGGGAATCAGCGTATACAGCATTCTGGTAGGATTTCCGATTCCCATTATCTTTGCTCTGATGCTCAATTATGTGAAAAACAGGTACCTGAAAAAGACGGTTCAGATGGTGTCTTATGCCCCATACTTTATCTCCACGGTGGTCATGTGCGGCATGATCACAATCTTCATGAGCACGGATTCAGGTATCTTTAATATAATACGCGGCTTTTTGGGGATGGAGCCTGTGGATGCCCTGTCAAAGCCGGGATGGTTCAAATCCATCTATGTCTGGTCAGGCGTGTGGCAGGGGATGGGCTGGAGCTCCATCATCTACATATCGGCGCTCTCAGGCGTGGACATGCAGCTCCATGAAGCCGCTATCGTGGACGGAGCCACCAAGCTGCAGCGAATCCTCCATGTGGATCTCCCTTCCATCAAGCCTACCATCATCATGCTGTTGATTCTGCAGATGGGCTCGTTGATGGGCGTAGGGTTCGAGAAGGTCTTCCTGCTGCAGAACACGCTGAACAAGAGCGCTGCCTCGGTCATCTCCACGTATGTCTATGAAGTAGGCCTGATCAACAGCGATTACGGATATTCCACGGCCGTGGGCCTGTTCAATTCGGTCATCAATGTCATATTGATTGTCACCGCCAATCAGCTGAGCAAGAAGCTGGCGGACGAGAGCCTGTTCTGAGGAGGGGATGCGAATGAGAGAGAAAGCAATGCATGTGAAGAATTCCTATTCCGACAAAATATTTGACGGCGTCAATGTGGCGGTCATGATTTTTCTGCTGATTATCTTTGTCTGGCCGCTGTGGTTCGTGGTGATCGCTTCCGTGAGCAATCCGAATGAAGTATGGAACGGAAATGTCATCCTGCTTCCAAAGGGATTCACGCTGATGGCCTATGAGGAGCTGATGAAATATAAGATGATATGGACTGGCTACCGGAACACGATCTTCTATACAGTGGTGGGAACCCTTGTGAACCTGGTCGTTACAATCTGTGCCGCCTATCCGCTTTCCAGAAAGGACTTCATGCCCCGCAACTTCTTCATGTTCCTGTTCATGCTGACCATGTATTTCAGCGGCGGGCTGATTCCGACCTATCTTGTGGTGAACAAGGTAGGGCTGGTAAATTCGCCATGGGCCATGATCATCCCCGGAGCCTGCTCCATCTACAATGTCATCATCACCAGGACCTATTTCATCAACAGCATACCGTCCACTTTGCAGGACGCGGCGGAGCTGGACGGCGCGAATTCCTTCCAGTATCTGATGCGGGTGGTGCTGCCCCTGTCTAAGCCCATCATAGCGGTCATCGCGCTGTATTACGCGGTGGGGCACTGGAACGATTTCTACACCGCGCTGATCTATATCAACAAGCAGGAGTACATGCCGCTGCAGTCCTTCCTGCGCGACATATTGATGTCCAACAAGATGACCCTGAACGACATGCAGGGCCTGGACGCGGCCGCCACGGAAGCCAGGATGCGCCTGGCCCAGACCTTGAAGTACAGC
>CAOOJO010000028.1 GCA_948496895.1 uncultured Acetatifactor sp.
GGGAACCAGGGGCAGCGCCTCTTTTCTGCCCTCCGGGCTGCTGGGCCCTGTGAGGCTGTGGAGGGGCGGGGAGTCTGCCGCTCCAGCCCGGGGCGAAGGCTGACGGGTCAATCCCCCGGAGGCTCCTTCGGCGGGACGGGTTCCGGGCGCATGCGGATGCGGACGGTGGTGCCCTGCCCGGCCTGAGACCATACGGAAAGCCCGGAGCCCTCTCCGTACTGGAGCAGGATGCGCCGGTTCACGTTGGACAGGCCGATGCCCGTCCTGGGCTCGGCGGCGGGCGGATCCGTAGCGCCCCTTTGCAGCCGCTCGTTCAGGCGGGCCAGGCTCTCCTCGTCCATGCCCTGCCCGTTGTCCTGCACATAGAGGTCCAGCCAGATATCCTCCTGTACAGCGCGGATGTGGATGGCGCCGCTTTGCCCGGCATCCATGCTGTTCTGAAGGCCGTGCTGGAAGGAGTTCTCCACCAGGGGCTGCAGGATGAAGCGCAGGACGGGGCGTTCCAGAAGCTCCTGTGGGATGGCGAAGGAGCATTCTGTCTTGATGCCGAAGCGATAGTCCATGATGTCAACGAAATTCCGCACAAAAGTCTGTTCCGTATCCAGGCTCCAGAAGATGCCGGGCTGGGAGAACACAGGCCGTATGATATTGCCCAGGGCGAACAGGGCCTGGCAGACGTTCTCCGCCCTGGCCATGGCGGCCATCCAGCGGATGGTGGTGAGGCTGTTGTAGAGGAAGTGGGGGTTGATCTGGGACTGGAGGGTCTCCATCTCCAGCAGGCGCTTCTCCTCCGCGTAGCTTTCGTTCGCCGCCACCAACTGTTGGATTCGCTCCATCATATGGTTGAACTGGTTCACCAGGGTGTTAAGCTCGCTGTATTTCTGGGGAGAAAGGCGCTGGCTCAGGTTCCCGTCGTTGATGGGGTTCATCTGCTCCACGATTTCCTGGAAGGGGTTCAGCAGACGGCGTCCTGCCAGGGAGGAGAGCAGCACGGCTGCGAAGATCGCGGCCAGAAAGATGGCGCTGACCGCCAGCAGCAGGGGGACTGAATCATATAAAAGCACGGAGAAGGGAATCCCCTCGGACAGATGCCAGCCTGTGCGGGAGAGCTGGCTGGTGACCACGGTATCCCGGAAGGGATGGAACCCCTCCGGCGTACCTAAGGATTCCGGAACGCTCAGGAGAAGGGAGCCGTCTTCGTCCCAGAGGCGGACGGCGGCGCCATAGTCAGCATGCTTGGAATAGAGGAAGCTGAAATATTCTGTAGGAACATTGACGGACAGAACGGAAAACGGCCGCCCGCCCTGATAATCCACCAGGGGCAGCAGGAGGGACACCACTGTGGAGGAGCTGCCGGGCCGATAGCGGGACAGGAACAGCTCCATCTCCTGATATTGGCCGCCCCAGGTGAGGCCGGAGTGGGCAGTCAGGCCCTTCCAGGCATCCGAAGACTGGATGGGAAGGGGCTCGTCCTCTGCTTTTCCCTGTATCTGCATGGTTTCACTGACACAGAGGGCGGGGCCGTCCCCCTGGAATAGGGTGATAGAGCTGACATAGCTGTAAGAACGGATGATGAGGGAGAGCTGATTCATGACGGACTGCTGGAGCAGGATATCCTCCGCGTCCACAGAGCGGTCGGAGGCCAGGTAGATCTGCACGTCCTTGTCCTGCATGAGCTGGCCGCGGATGTCGTACAGGCCGTCGGAGAGCGTGTCCATCTGGTAGGCCATGTAGGCCAGGCTGTTCTCGCCCTGCCGAATCGTCTGGCCCCGGGAGATTCCCAAAAGCACAAAGAAGCCCGCCGTCAGAGCTATCGTCAGCACGGAAAGATGAACCCACAGGATGGAGACGGTAAGGGAACGCTGCAGGCTCTTTGGGGGGGTGATTCCAGTACGTCGGGCAGCTTTCATAGCTTCCTCCAATCTTTTGGCGACACGTCCGTCATCTTCTTGAATACCTTGGAAAAATATCCCTCATCGGAAAAGCCTGTCCGGCTTGCGATGTCCCAGATTTTGTAGTCTCCCTGCTCCAGAAGGTATTTCGCCTCCTCTATCCGCACATTGGTCAGATACTTCCGGAACGGAATCTGAATCTCCGCATGGAAAAGAGAGGAGAAATAGGCCTCGCTCAACCCCACCTTCTCCGCCACGAAGCGCAGGGAAAGGTCCGGGTCGGACAGGTTCTGCCTAATGATTTCCAGAGCGGCCCTGATTTCGGGACGGTAATTGGGCAGGAAGGAAATTTCCTCTGCCTGATGAGAGGCCTGCCGTTGCTGGATTGATATCAGCTGGCGGCAGCAGGCGGGGAGCCTGGCGAAATCCTCCGCCCTGTCCACCAGCAGGGAGAGCCGGATGTTCAGGTAGTCCTGGAGCTCCCCCCGCAGCCTTTGCAGCAGGGCGTGGAGGTCAGGGACGGCCTCGGCGCGGGAACCCTCGGGAAAGAAGAACAGGAAGAACCTGCGCTCGTCCAGCTTAAGGGGCAGACAGCGGAAGCCCGGCGTATGCTGATGGCCCGCCAGGTCCACCAGGTTCTGGCAGATATGCTCAGAGAGGCTGCCGGAGGCGGGGCTGTCGGCTTTGTAGACTGCCGCAATCGTGCCCAGGACTATGGGGAGGGTGCCGGAGACGGAGAGGTTCAGGCCCTCCAGCGCGCCTTGGGTCTGCCTGCACAGGGAGGGGTCCTCCAGATAGGCCTTCATGAGCCTGGCGAAGGATTCGCTGTGGGAGGGCGGCGCGGAGGCGGGAGCCAGGCGCGCCTGCTTGTCCAGGGCCTCCTTGGCCTTCTGGAGGCTGGCCTGTATCTCGGCCTCGGTCATGGTGGCCTTTAGCAGGTAGTCCCGCACCCCCAGGGACATCATCTTCTGGAGGGTCTTGAACTCCTCCAGGCAGGTGATGACGATGATGTAGGGCTCCAGCCCCGCTTCCCGCACGGACTCGATCAGCTGCTGCCCGCCCATGCCGGGCATCAGAAGGTCGGTGATCAGGACGTCAGGGCAGCTTTGCCGTATGGCCCGGAGGGCCTCCGCGCCATTGCTGGCATCGCAGACCACCTGCATATTGTATTTTTCCCAGGAGACGCTGTTCTTGATGCCCAGACGCACGAAAAACTCATCTTCCGCTATGATGACCTGATACATGACCTACCTCTTATCTGAAAACGGGCTGCATTTGTAATGCCTTTTCTCCATTATAAACAGATCGGCAGAAAAAAGCAACCGAAGCACTTGCCATTTCCGGGGGGTGGATGATAGAATGGAGGCATAGATGGGAGAGATTATGCCATGTGTGATGCGCTGAGGAAGCTGATGAAGGAAGAGATTGAGGAAGAGAGAAACAAGGGCAGAGAATCCGGAATGGCAGAGGGCAGGGCAGAGGGCAGGGCAGAGGGCAGAGTCGAGGGCAGAGAAAACGCCATCCTGGCATCCATCCAGAACCTGATGGACAGCATGAAATGGACAGCCGAGCAGGCCATGGACGCATTGAAGCTCCCCGTGGACGATCGCGCCAAATACGCCGCTAAGCTGTAAGCGAAGAGAGTGCCCTCCGGCACTCTGAAAGGGAACGAAACCCAGCGGTGATATGCCGGGCCGAAAAACATGTATAAAGAGGTGCAGGGGAACGCAAGGAAGAGGAGCATTCCTATGGAAGAGGAGCATTCCGATGAACAATATCTGCCGTGACATTTTCAGGGCCATCCACGAGGGAAAATGGCTGCAGATCGAGTACAGGAACAGGGAAGTTCAGGTCACCAAATACTGGATAGGCATCCGCGGCCTGAATCCGGAGAAGCGCACCCTGGCCGTGGACGGCCTGCACCTTGGCCGATATACAACGGAAAGCTACGATGCCATCTATATCGATTCCATCCTGACCTCTCAAATCGTGGAGGGGTCTTACCAGCCTGTCAATAAGGAGCTGGTGGAGGACATCTACCTGAATCCCCACAGATACAGATCCCTCTTCGACAACTCCCCTAACCTGAAGATCCTGAACTACCTGGAGATGTGCAACCGCATGGACACAGTGCCCTACCATTCGGATTTCGCTCTCGTGCGTTACCTGGACAGGGAGAGCTTCCAGGGGGAGGGGTATCCCCTGGACAAGGAGCAGTTTGCTACCATCGTCCGGAATTTCCAGAGGAGGACGGAGAAAGAAAAGGAAAAATCCACCAGGCTCTCCATCCAGCAGCTTGCCATGAACGTGCTCAGCATCCACACCGCCAGAGGCCTCTATGTGCTGGCCTGCCGCAAGCTCCAGTTGGACGTGAAGAGCCGCCTCCTGCGGCCCGAGGAAGACATCACCATCTGCACCGAGTACAGCTACGGCGAGGTAAAGGAGAATATCCGCAGATACCTGGACGGGGACGAATACGAGCTTCTGAAGGATTTCGAAAAGAACCAGGAAAAAATCAAGGACTGCGTCATGCGCCACAGTAGCCGGGTGACGGGAGTGGACGACATGCCCTATATCATCGGCTTAGGCATGGACATCGCCCTGGACCTCCACACGGAATACCAGGCCATCATCAAGATGTACAACCAGGACAGGGCCACGGTGCCCCTGAAAGCCTTTTTCGGAGACCTGCTGGACAGGCCCCTGCGCAGGAAGAACTATCCCCTGGCCCTGATCAGCCACCAGACCAATCTGGATCAGCTACTGGCCATCCACAATGCCATGAAGTACCCGGTGGCCTATATCCAGGGCCCGCCCGGCACAGGGAAGACCAATACCATCCTCAACACCATCGTCACCGCCTTTTTCAACGAAAAGACGGTACTTTTTGCTTCCTATAACAACCACCCTATCCATACAGTGTTCGAGAAGCTGGCATCCATGGAGTATCAAGGGAAGCGGATTCCGTTCCCTGTCCTGCGGCTGGGAAACGTGGACAAGGTCCGGGAGGCCATAGGCTACATCCGGAACCTCTATGAGCAGGCCCAGGGCATCACGGTATTCGAGGGCACCCTGGACCGGAGGAAGGACGACAGGGCCAGCCGGGCGAAGAACCTGTCCAACCTGCTGCGCAGATATGAGGAAGTGCTGGATCTAAAGGAGCGCAGCGAGACCTTAAGCCGCCTGCTGGAATACCAGAGCCGGACGCAGATGTCCATGGAGATGCTGCCCTTCCAGGCGGATCTCCAGGGCAGGCAGCTCCAGCAGGTCCAGAACCGGATTGGACAGATGGGAGAGATCACGGATCAGGACGCCCTGGCCCTGCTGGACGACGACCTGGAGGAGCTGCGCAAATACCTCTATTACACCTCCGCCCGGTACATCAAGAGACTGGATGATAAAAAACATACGAAATTACGTGAAATCTTGTTTGAAACGGACGAAAAGGAGCAGACTGCCGCTTTTTCCAAATACCTGACAGAGACCGCAAACGTGAAGAAGCTCCAGGAGATCTTCCCCATCATCATCACCACCTGCATCTCCGCCCACAGGCTGGGGGAGCCGGGCCCCATGTTCGACATGGTCATCATGGACGAGGCCAGCCAGTGCAACACGGCGGTGTCCCTGGTGCCCATCCTGCGGGGGGAGAGCCTGATGCTGGTGGGGGATCCCCAGCAGCTCAACCCGGTGATCCTCCTGGAGGACGCGCCCAACCAGAAGCTGCGCAAGAAGTACAATGTGGCCCAGGAGTACGATTACTGCAGGAATTCCATCTACAAGACCTTCCTGGCCTGCGACACGGTCAGCGACGAGGTGCTGCTGCACAACCACTACCGCTGCAACCGCAAGATCATCGAATTCAACAATCAGAAGTATTACAATGCAAAGCTCCAGATCTGCTCCGAGAGCAAAGAGCCGCGCCCGCTGGTGTACGTGGACGTAAAGAACCGGGGAGAGGTTCTGCGCAATACGGCTCCGGGGGAGGTGGAGGAGATCGTGGGCTACGCCAAACGCCACAGGGAGCAGAGCATAGGGGTCATCACGCCCTTCGTGAACCAGAGGAAGCTCATCGAGGAGGCCCTGGAGCGGGAGGGCCTTTCCCATGTGTCCTGCGGCACGGTGCACGCCTTTCAGGGGGACGAGAAGGACGTGGTGCTGTTCTCCACGGCCATCACCGACCAGACCCAGGCGGGGACATACGAGTGGCTGAAGAACAATAAGGAGCTGATCAACGTGGCCACCTCCCGGGCCAGGGACCGCCTCATCCTGCTCTCCGACTCCGCGAATCTGAACAGGCTCCACAGACAGGGCACGGAGGACGACCTCTATGAGCTGGTGGAGTATGTGAAGAAGAACGGCGAGACCCGGGTCACCCGCAAGACGGCGAATTCCAGGGCCCTGGGGGTGAAGCCCTTCAGCACCGCCACGGAGGAGGCCTTCCTGGAGAACTTAAACCACGCCCTGGAGAACATCTGGCTGTCCCAGAACCGCTTCACCATACAGAAGGAGGTGCCCATCCCCCAGGTCTTCGCGGAGGACGTGGATCAAAGCGACCTGTTCCACGCCGGCCGCTTCGACTTCGTGGTCTATGAGAAGCAGGGCCAGGAGCAGCGCCCGGTGCTGGCCATCGAGTTGGACGGCAAGGAGCATTTCGGGGACGAGGTAGTGAAGAACAGAGACCAGAAAAAGAACGAAATCTGCGCCGCCCACGACCTGCAGCTGATTCGGGTGGAGAATTCCTACGCCAGGCGGTACAGCCATATCAAGGAGATTCTGATGAACTACTTCTCGGTGCGGCATTGATTCGCTGACCGGGTGTTGCGGAATATGCTGCGGAATGTGGAAATTGGGGTGGAGACTTCGACCTATTTATGATAAAATAAAAGGAAACACTTTGATAAGCATCCCTGATATAAGAAAGGAGAGGAACAATGCAGCTAAACGAAAAAGAGACCAAATGGGCCCAGGAGACCCTGGACAGGGTGGCCCACAAGCTGGAGAAGGTGGCACAGCGGTCAAAGGACAAGATTCCCTACACCACCCTTCACGGCGTCCATGACGACAAATCGGGGAAGGAGATCGGCTGGTGGACCAACGGCTTCTGGGGCGGTATGATGTGGCAGATGTACGCCCTGACCGGAAAGGAGTTCTACAAGGAAATCGCCGAGGACAACGAGCGCAAGCTGGACGCCTGCCTGATGGACATCAACAGGCTCGACCACGACAACGGCTTCCGGTGGCTCCCCACGGCCGTGGCGGACTATCGCATGACGAAGAACCCGGCCTCCCGGAACAGAGGCCTGCTGGCCGCCTGCAACCTGGCCGGGCGCTTCAACAACCGGGGCAACTTCATCCGGGCCTGGAATGACTGGGGGCCGGACGACCACAGGGGATGGGCGATCATCGACTGCATGATGAACCTGCCCCTTCTGTACTGGGCCAGCCAGGAGACCGGCGACCCCAGGTTCTCCCAGATAGCCGTGAGCCACGCCAACACCGCAAGCAAAAGCTTCATCCGCGGGGACGGCTCCTCCAACCACATCGTGGAGTTCGACCTAGAGACCGGCGAGATGGTGAAAAGCTACGGCGGCCAGGGCTTCGGGGAAGGCTCCTCCTGGACCAGGGGCCAGAGCTGGGCGCTGTACGGCTTTACCTTGAGCCACCTGCATACCAAGGACCCGGCCTACCTGGCCACCGCCGAGCGTGTGGCGAATTACTTCATCGCCAACATCCCGGAGAGCGGCTTCATCCCCGTGGACTTCCGCCAGCCCCTGGACGTGGCCCTGGAGGACTCCACGGCGGCTGCCATCGCCTCCTGCGGCCTGATAGAGCTGGCCAAGCTGAAGGAAGGGAGACAAAGCAGGATCTACCTGTCGGCGGCCCTGAAGATGCTGGAGGCCCTGGCGGAGGAGCGGGTGCGCTGGAACGAGGAGGAGGACAACCTGTTGGAGAAATGCACCGCGGCCTACCACGACCAGGAGCATGAGTTCTCCATCATCTACGGAGACTACTATTTCCTGGAGGCGCTGATGAAGCTGAACGGCAAGGAGCTGTTCATCTGGTAAAAACTGTTCTTTCTCCACAAAACAAATTTTACAAAATCAATATAAAAGTGATCATATTTCCAATGGATACAGTCGAAATTGGAAATGGATCACTTTTATTTTTTGACAATATCACATAGAACGATTTTGGTAAAAATGATAAAATCTACATTATCAACAAATAAAAACTTCATAAACTTGAAGGAGGGCGGGAATATGTTCAACAAAAAGTTCCTGAAGCATTATTACATAATGCTGATACCGGCAATCATCTGGCTGGTGCTATTCAACATTGTGCCCATGGTGGGCATCGTGATGGCGTTCGAGGACTTCAACCCGGGACTGGGCATGTGGAAGTCGCCGTTCATCGGATTCGCAAACTTCGAGTACATGTTCCAGATGAGCGACATCAGACAGGTCATGACAAATACCATCGTGATTGCGGTGGGCAAGATCATCGCGAACCTGATCGTGCCTTTGGTGTTCGCAATCCTGCTGAACGAGCTGTGCATCCAGAAGCTGTACAGGCCCATTCAGACAATCGTATATCTCCCTTATTTCCTGTCATGGGTCATCCTGGCGAAGATTGTGCTGAACATCTTCGGCTACGTGGGCCCCATCAACTCGGTGATCAACTTCTTCGGCGGAGAGAGCGTGAACTTCTTCGGCATAGACAGCATGTTCCGGCCCCTGGTCATCGGCACGGACATCTGGAAGAACTTCGGCTATAACGCGATCATCTACCTGGCCACCATGCTGGGAATCGCCCCCGAGCTCTACGAGGCGGCGGCGGTGGACGGCGCGGGGCGCTTCAAGCGGATCTGGCACATCACCCTGCCGGGCATCAAGATGACGGTGGCGCTGCTGGCGATCCTGTCCCTGGGCAATGTGCTGAACGCAGGCTTCGACCAGATTTTCAACCTGTACAATCCCCTGGTGTACTCCACGGGCGACATCCTGGACACCTGGGTGTACAGAGCCGGTCTCATCAACCTGCAGTTCTCTCTGGCTACCGCGGTAGGTCTGTTGAAGTCGGTGGTAAGCTTCGTGCTGATTACCCTGGGATACTGGATGGCAGATAAGTTCGCGGGATATAAATTATTCTAGTTAAAGGAGGGCATCATGAATATCAAAGATAATTCCGTAGGATCGAAAATATTTGATGTGATAAATGTCATCGTACTGGTGATCATCGGCCTGCTCTGCCTCCTGCCTCTGTGGTACGTGCTCTGTGTATCCCTGAGCGCCAAGGACGCGGTCAATGCCGGACTGGTATCCTTCTGGCCCGTGGGCTTCAATGTGGACTCCTATAAGAAGATTGTAGGCGAGGGCGCTTTCTTCCGCGCTTTCTGGAACTCCATCTGCAGGGTGGTGCTGGGGACACTGGTGAGCCTGGGCTGCATCCTGATGGCGGCCTACCCCCTTTCCAGGACCAAGACCCAGTTCCCCAAGAGGAACATGTTCATGTGGCTTTTGATCTTCTGCATGCTGTTCAACGGCGGTACGGTGCCCTGGTACCTGACCATGCGCAACTACAAGCTGATTGACAATATCTGGGGCCTGGTGCTGGCAGGCGGGCTTCCGGTGTATAATGTGATACTGGCCATGAACTTCTTCAAGAACCTCCCCTCCGAGCTGGAGGAGGCGGCGCTGGTGGACGGAGCCGGCCCCTGGAGGATATGGGCATCCATTTATGTGCCCCTGGCCAAACCCAGCATCGCCACCATTACCCTGTTCACCATCGTGGGCTACTGGAACGAGTTCTTCCAGGGCCTGGTGCTGAGCACCAAGGAAGCCAGCTATCCCTTGCAGACCTACATCCAGCAGATGGTGGTGACCCTGGACTACTCCACCATGAATGCAGAGCAGATTGCCGCTGCCTCCAAGCTGAACAACCAGTCCCTGGACGCGGCGAAGATTTTCATCGCCATGGTGCCCGTGCTGATTGTGTATCCGTTCCTGCAGAAATATTTCGTCAAAGGTATTACTTTGGGTTCCGTGAAGGGTTAAGTGCGCCCCGGAAGGAATCCGAATCAAAATACAAATAAAAAATGGAGGGAAGTATTATGAAATTGAAAAAGCTTGTTTCACTCATGTTAGTCGGGACCATGGCTCTGGGCATGACTGCATGCGGCGGCAGCGACAACAGCAGCAGCGCGCCTGAATCCGGCGAAGAGTCTTCCGCGGCTCCCCAGGAGTCCAGTGAGGAGTCCGAGGCGGGCGGAGAGGAATCCGATGCCGGACAGGAGTCTGAGGCAGGAGAAGGCTCCGAGGAAGGCGGCCAGGCAGCTGCTGGTGATTCCAAGGCCCTGCAGCCTTTTGCCGAGACCGTTACCATCAAGATGGGCCACGGCCTGGATCCCAATACCTCTTTCGCGGAGGGGGAATCTCTTGAGAACAGCCGTTATCTGCAATGGCTGAAAGAGGACCTGAATATCGATGTGCAGTATGACTGGATCTGCTCCAACACGGACTTCGGGCAGAAAATCAATCTCTGCATCGCGTCAAACACACTGCCTGACGCAATGAATGTGGGCCAGACACAATACCTGGCTATGCTGAAATACGACCAGATTCAGCCCCTGACGGCTGTGTTTGAAGAGTATGCTTCCGACAGGCTGAAGCAGTACGTCCATTCCGGCGGCGATGCCCTGATGGATGCCATCTCCGTGGACGGTGAGATGTATGCCATCCCTGCGCCCAACCTGACGGCCAGCGGCGTGAACACCATGTGGATTCGCCAGGACTGGCTGGATGAGCTGAACCTGGAGGTTCCCAAGACTGTTGACGAGGTCTTCGATGTGGCGAAGAAGTTCGTGGAGGCCAAGCTGGGCGGCGACAATACGATTGGCATCGTAGGCCCTGCCTCCGGCGACCAGTTGATTGCCGTAGGACAGAACCGCTGGGGATTGGATCCCATCTTTGGCGCTTTTGAGTCCTATCCTGAGTATTGGCTCCAGGGCGATGACGGCAAGGTGGAGTACGGCTCCGTACAGCCCCAGACCAAGGAAGCCCTGGCGAAGCTGGCTGAGATGTATGCTGCCGGCGTAATCGACCCTGAAGTATTCGTAAGAAGCGATGCCCTTGAGCCTGTGACCGCAGGCAGGGCCGGCATCTTCTTCGGACCCTGGTGGTGCGGCTATACCGTGGACAGCGTGACCCTGGACGGCAGCCAGGAATGGGCGGCCTACATGGCTCCTCTGGCAGGCGACGGGAAGTTCTACTCTCCCATGTCCGATCCTACCACCCAGTATGTATGCGTCCGCAAGGGCTATGAGCATCCGGAAGCGGCAGTGCAGATCATCAACTACCTGATTGCTTACGAGCAGGATTGGATTAACGAGGGCAAGATTGCGGATACTTCCACTTCCGCCGTGTATCCTCTGTTCAACGTGTACGACAACGCTGACGAAATCGAGTATTCCTATGAGTGGCTGAAGAAGTTCAACTTGGGCGAGGTGAAGAAGGAAGACATCGACACCACCGGCCGTAAGCTGCTGAAGGGCGACCTGGATGCCATCGAAGTGCTGAAGAAGGATCCTAAGGACGACTTCTCCCTGGAGTACTGGGATTTGGAGAATGAAATCGCGGATTCCAACATTCCTCGTCTGGTATCCATCATGGTAGGCGCAAGGCCTCTTATGGAGGAAGGCTATGAGCCCATCTACAATGTGTTCAGCGGCCAGACGGACACCATGGCTACCAAGTGGGCGAACCTGCAGAAGCTGGAGGAGGAGACCTTCGCGAAGATCATCCTGGGCCAGGCTCCCATCGAGGAGTTCGACAGCTTCGTGGAGAAGTGGTACGCTGAGGGCGGCCAGGAAATCGTTGACGAAGTCACGGCAGCCGTGAACGAATAAGCATTTCTCAGACGAGGCGGCGGGGAGTTTTCTCCCGCCGCCGTTTGTTTATCAGGGATTCCTTATTGACAAATAGAATGGACAGAGATGGAGGACGAGATGGCAGCAAATACCAATATTGAACTGAGACAGAAAATGATGTATTCCCTGTTCGTCAGGAACCACACCCCGGAGGGAACCTTCGCGGCGGTGGAGAAGGACCTGGACCGCATCCAGGCCCTGGGCACGGACATCATCTGGTTCATGCCCATACAGCCCACGGGCGAGCTGAACCGGAAGGGGAAGGACGGGAGCCCCTATGCCATAAAGGACTACCGGAAGGTGGATCCTGCCCTGGGCACCATGGAGGACTTCAGGCACCTGACGGACGAAATCCACAGGCGGGGCATGCAGTGCATCCTGGACGTGGTGTACAACCACACGTCGCCGGATTCCTGGCTGATAGAGAACCATCCGGACTGGTTCAAGCGCGACGCCCAGGGGAACACCGTGACCCTGGTGCCCGACTGGAGCGACATCGCGGATCTGGACTACACGAAGGAGGGGCTGTGGCGGTACCAGATCGACACCCTGAAGATGTGGGCCGAGATGGTGGACGGCTTCCGCTGCGACGTGGCGCCCAGGGTGCCGATCGAATTCTGGCGGCAGGCCAGGGAAGAGGTGGAGCAGGTCCGCCCCGGGGCCATCTGGCTGGCGGAATCCACGGAGAAGCATTTCATCAAATTCATCCGCAGCCAGGGAGGGTACTGTGCCTCGGACTCCCAGCTTTACGAGGCGTTCGACATCTGCTATGATTATGACATCTGGATGAGCTTCCTGCGCTATGTGAAGAAGGGCTCCACATTCCCGCTGTCCCTCTACCTGGACGAGATCGAGAAGCAGGAGGGCACCTACCCGGAGAATTTCGTGAAGCTGCGCTGCCTGGAGAACCACGACCAGGAGCGGATCGCCCACCATCTGGGGGAGGATAAGCAGTCCATCCTGAACTGGACGGCCTTTAGCTTCCTGCTGAAGGGCACGGCCTTCGTCTATGCGGGACAGGAGTGCATGATCTCCCACAGGCCAAGCATCTTCGACAAGGACGCCACGGATTTCGCAGGCGGGGAGGACATCTCCGGATTCATCGCCAGGTGCGCGAAGATTAAGAAGCAGGAGCTTTCGGCGGACGGCATCTATGGCAGCTTCGGGGATGATGACAGGAATGTAGCATACCTGTGGTGCAAGATGGGCCGGGAGTGCGTGGTGGGCATCTTCAGCCTGAAGGGCTACCGGGGAGAGATTGCCGCCCACATCGCGGACGGCGGCTATGAGAACCTGCTGACGGAGGAACTGGTCAGCGTGTCCGACGGAAAGCTCACCCATGACGGTACGCCGATCGTCATCAAATTGGACACGGACAGCCTTCTGGAAAAAGAGATGCGGATGTAGAACCCGCCTATTGTGCTGGGAAAAGGGGGTATGGTATAATATTGACTCAAAGAGCATTGAGTCAACTTTTGATTCCATGTGCGCTGGAGCGCACGGAATTGGTATACTCTTAATATATCAAACCATGCCCCGCCCGAAAAAAGGAAGAGAAGCCATGAATAAAACAACGATCCAACGCGTCAACTACCACACCCACTGCGACCGCTGCAGGCATGCCAGGGGGAAAGCGGAAGACTATGTACAGGAAGCCGTCAGGGCAGGCGTGGCCGCCCTGGGCTTCTCCGACCACATGCCCTTCTATGACGACCGTTTCGGCCTGCGGATGCCCTATCAGGAGCTGGACGAGTACCTGGGGGAGATTACTGCCCTCCGGGAGGCCTACCGCGACAGCCTGACGATCACCAGGGGCTTCGAGGGCGAATACGTCCGGGAGGACAGGGCCTACTATGAAAAGCTCCTCTCCCGGGGCGACTGCGACTACCTTCTGCTGGGCCAGCATTTCTATGAAAAGGCGGACGGGGAGCTGATCAATGTCTATCAGCTAAAGGACACGGAGGACTACGAGATATACGCCGCCAACATCGTGGAGGCCATGCGCACGGGATACTTCCGCTACGCCGCCCATCCGGACCTGATCTTCTTAAACGATTTCCCCTGGGACGACCACTGCGAGAAGGCCTGCGACATCATCGTGGAGGGCGCGGTGAGGTACGGCTTCGCCCTGGAGTACAATGCCAACGGCTTCCGCAGGGGTAGGAAGCAATACGTAGACGGCGAGCGCTACCAGTATCCCCATGACAGGCTCTGGGACAAGGTGAAGGAGGCGGGCCTTTCGGTGTACGTAGGCTCCGACTGCCACGACCCGGAACAGGTCTATGACGGGATCGTGGAGATGGCCTACGGGAAGCTGGAGGAGCTGGGGATCGCCGTCAGGACGGACTGGGTATGATGAGAGAAAGAATCACGAAATCGCTGCAGGGGCGCATCCTCCTGATCAGCATGATCGGGCTGGT
>CAOOJO010000029.1 GCA_948496895.1 uncultured Acetatifactor sp.
TTTCGGACTGTTCTCCCGGAAGGGAATCGACGTCTCCCTTCTGGCGGAGGATGCCTTGAGCGGCATGGGCAACATCGCCTGCTACCAGTCAGGGAGCATATTGACCCAGGCGGAGCTGCTGGATGTAAGAGGCTGGACGCCCGGGAACCGCTTCACCATCGCGCCTGAGGATGGAAGACGGATTGTAGTCTACGTGAGGGCCACGGATCTGGCGGGGAACGAGGTGTATTATGCGTCCCGGGGCGTGGAGTTCGACCTGACGCCGCCTGTAATCGCAGGAATAAAACCTGACGCTACCTATTACACCACCCAGGCAGCGGACGTGACGGACCGGAATCTGGCTTCCGTGGCCCTGAACGGGGAGACGGTCTCCGGCAGCCTGACCCTTCCGGGAAACCGCGAGGCATCCTATGTGATAAAAGCCACGGATCTGGCGGGGAATGAAACCGTGGCCACAGTGTCCATGAAGCCGATCAGCACCCTGGCCCAGGCCATGGAGGGCCTGACGGAGGAGAACGCCACCTCCGCCGACAGAGCGGTCCTGGAATCCGTCCGGGCCGTGGAGGAAGACTGCGCCAGCGCCACCCGGGAGGAAAAGGAGGAGCTGCAGGAAATCCTGGATACCTGCCACAGGCTCCTGGCCAGAATCGACACGGCACAGGGGGAGCTGGCGGACGTGGAGGACACGGTGGAAGGGATATCCAAGGACACCGTGCAGCTCACAGACCGGGAAGCCCTGGAGAAGGCCCGGGAGGAGCTGGAATCCCTGCTTGCGGAATACGGCGGGAACTATACGGAAGCCGAGGAGCAGGCCATTGAGGCGGACCTGAACCGCATCGCCGGGGCCCTGGAGAGCATCGGGAAGGTGCTGGAGGCAACGGAGCTGATTTTGGAGCTGCCGGAGCCTGAGGACGTGAGCCCGGACGACATGGACGCGGACATCGCCGCGGCACAGGCAAAAGCGGCTCTGGAGTCCCTGACGGAGCATGAGAGGTCTCTGGTGGACGCCGGGAAGCTGGAGGAGGTTCTGGCCGCCCTGACGGATTACCGGATCCTGGAAGGCGATGGAAGCCAATGGATTCAGGAGACAGAAGAGGGCATTGCTTTCCGGGCGAACGGGGCGGTGGAGAAGTTCACTGGCCTATTGATAGACGGGAAGACGGTGGATGAGGAGCATTATACGGTGAAGTCCGGCAGTACGATCCTCACGCTGAAGGAGAGCTATCTGGACACCCTGCCGGTAGGGCCCCACAGTCTGACGTTCCTCTATCTGGACGGTGAGGTTTCCGGCGGATTCGAAGTCCGGGCCAAGGGCGGCTCCGGCGAGCCGGACGATCCAGGCGAGACCACGCCGCCGGAGGGCCCGGACAGTCCGGATGACCCGAGCGAGACCACGCCGCCAGACGGCCCCGGCACGCCCGATGGTTCCGGCAGGCCCTCCGGCCCGGCCGCGTCCGGGAGCCAGGGCGACAGCGCCATGTCCGGCGCTCCGCGCAGCCCCCAGACAGGGGACAGCACGCCGCCTTTTGCCGCGCTTGCCTGTACATCGGGAGCTTTGCTGGCGGTTATGGTCTTATGGCGATTCCTGGGACGGAAAAGGCGTGAGGACAGGTTGTAGAAATTCGATTGCCTGCGGATTCATGCATAGTATGTAGAAAATGTGCATAGAACATGACAGAGCTGTCAGCTATGGCAGTTCTGTCAGCAGTGTAATAAATCTGCTTAGTTTTTTGAAAAAAGAGTTGTTTTTTTCCCATTTGTCACATATGATAACTGCCGCCTCTGACAATTGAGGAGCAGGTAAAGAATCTGAATGGAATCGGTTCTGGCCGGAAGGAGAAGCGGTGCTCCGCAGAAGATAAGCCAGAAAAAATCTTTGACATACTTTCGGCGTCTGTATATAATAATAGAGAAGGGTAGCAATACCCACATGAAAAGCGCTCTGCCACTTTGAGAGCAGGTCATTTATGAAAAGCGCCCTGCCGCTTTGAGAGCAGATTATTTATGGCAGGTGCACCACGGCCTTAACGGTGGTCGTAATGGAAAAAGGGGTGGCTAGGCCGCCCTTTTTTCCATGAAAAGCGAAATCCTTGATGGAACAAAGACTTTACACCTAACGATAGGACTGTTATAATCAAAAGTACCAGACACATATAGACAGCGTTTTGGAAAGAGGTGATGGTACGGGAAGCCAAGAATTATGTATTTTGCTGGATTCCATCCTGGCCCTGCTTGAGACAGACAATACAGAAAAAGCGAAAGAGGTCATCAAGAATGGTATAAAACGGATTGACAGAGGAATGACATCAAGTAGTACAGACAAGGATCAGGATGAACTGTAGCGGAATATTTGTGACTAAACAAGGCGCAAAGTCCTCAGCGGCATATAGAGGGCTCTGCGCCTTGTTTTCATCTCCGGCTCCGCGCCACCGTACTTCTGGCCATATGTGAACAGGGCAGCAGGACGCTGCGGGATTCAGGATGCTCATGGCTCATGATGCGGGACAGCGTCTCCGCGCTCTTCGCGCCCATCTCCAGCAGGGGCAGGCTCACGGTGGACAGGGCAGGCCGGGTGAAAGCGGAATGCTCCAGGCCGTCAAAGCCATGGATGGAGATATCCTCCGGAACCCTGAGCCCTCTGTCCAGGGCGGCGTTCAGGGCCCCATAGGCCATCAGATCGCTCATGGAGAAGATGGCTGTGGGCGGCTCGGGAAGCTCCAGCAGGCGGATGCAGTTGCGGTAGCCGTCCTCATAATGCCAGTTGCCGGAGCAGACATATTCCGGGCGGAAGGCCAGATGATGCCGCATCAAGGTCTCCTGATAGCCCATCAGCCGCTTGTGGGCGGAAACAGAGTCGATGGAGCCGCACAGCAGTGCGATTCGTTCATGCCCCATCTCCACCAGATATTCCACTGCCAGCTTCGCCCCCTGGAAATCATCGTAATTGATGCAATAGTCCTCCTTTGCCGTATAGGCATACACATATACCACCGGAACGTCCAGGGAAGGCAGGATATGCCCCACGTCCCGGGGGTGCACGCCGATATAGATGATGCCGCCCACCCGGGAGGCCAGCAGGAGGTTCAGGGACTTCTCCACGCTGTTCTGAAAGGAGGCAGTCTGTTCCATCTCATGATATAGGAAGGCCTTCTCATGCTCCACCTTGTTGTTGACCCGGAGGTTGCACAGCTCCACCGTATAGCCGTGGCTCTCTGAGTATTTGCAGATGCCCTCTATGATGTCCCCGGAGGAGAATGCGCTGATGTCCTCCGCCAGGATTCCCATGATGCGGCTCTGGTTGGACTTCAGGCTTTTTGCCGCCGTATTGGGGACATACTTCAGGCTCTGGATGGCCTCCATGACACGGGCCGTGGTGTCGGGGGCCACTTTTTTGTTCTGGTTGATTACATTGGAAACCGTGCCGATGGAGACACCGGCCTGCTTCGCCACATCGTGGATAGTAGTCATCGCATATCCTTTCTTGCCAGTCGCTGGGGAATCGCCCTGCATATCATAATAAAACGTTTTAATAAAGTGTACCATATCGGAAAAGGAAATACAAGGGATTGACAAAAATGCGCATTGGATGAAATAGACAAAAACAGTAGGTAAAATATGTGAAAAACTAACAAGGTTACGAAATAAAACAGAAAGGTATTGACTTTTTTCCAGAGGGAAATATAATAGGACATAGAAAAACGTTTTAATAATCGGCTCAAAGAAAAAGCGTAAAAACGCTATATTTTTTGAAATAAAATTAAAACGTTTCAACAACCTCTATTCACGAATCAGAAAGGGAGAAGACTATGAAAAAATGGAAAAAAGTTACTGTGTTGGGCCTCTCCGCCATTTTGATGCTGGGCGGATGCGGCAATGGAGGAGGCTCCGGCAGCAGCCAGGGCTCTGACGACAGCCAGAGCGGCGCTGCAGACAGCCAGGGCGCGGAAAGCACCGCGGACAGCCTAAGCAGCGCGGAAGGCCAGGAGGGCGGAGAGCAGGCGGAGCCTGGAACGGTAGACAAGGTGACCTGGTTCTCGGACGTGAACTTCTGGAACCCTCCCACCAAATGGGACACCGCGGAAGGGACCATCATGGGCGGGATTACCAAGGCCACAGGCCTGGAGTTCGAGATGAACATTCCTGCGGAGGACGGAGCCACCAAGCTGGCGCTGATGATTGTCAACGGAGAGCTGCCGGACATCATCTCCATCACGGACACCAATACAATGAAGGAGCTGGTGGATTCCGGCAATGTGTGGGATATGGAAGAGTTCCTGACCCAGTACGACCCGGAGTCGCCCCTGCTGAAAGGGGGATACCCGGAGGACGTGAAGCAGCTGCAGATCGAGCGGGACGGCGGCTGGTACGCTTTCGCCAGCCATCTGAATTCCCCGGACAGCAGAGAAATCTTCCCGCCCTGCGACGAGTATTATACCTGGGACATCCAGTACGGAGAGAACTACGGCATCCTCTGGAACGACACCGTGCTGAAGGAGTTCGACCTGAAGGCAGAAGACCTGCGGGCGGAAGAGCAGGTTCTGGAAGCCTTCAGGAAGGTGAAGGAGTCGGACAAGACCGTGGACGGGGCCAGCTACATCCCCATCCTGGTAGACGGCAATGTATATAATGAAGCCACCCTGCGCACATTGGAGTATTTCTTCGGTGCCATGCCCATCGATGACGAGGGCAATTATCAGGACTGGATTCAGGCCCCGGAGTCAAAGCATGCGCTGGCGTTCCTGAATACGTTGGTGCGGGAGGGCTATCTGGATGCCAACCAGTTCACCATCGATAACGCAGGGGTGAAGTCCTACATAACCAGCGGCCGGGTGCTGTGCTTCATCGGGAACAAGGCCAACACCAACGCGGACTCCGACCATTCCGGCACCACATGGACCTCCACCGGCGCTATCCTCTCCAGCGAGGGGACCATGCCCGTGCTGCCGAAGAACACCGAGGCCGGGGCAGGCTGGATTCAGACATTCATCTCCAAGAACTGCCAGAACCCGGAGAAGGTCGCCAAGTGGCTTTCCTGGATGAGCAGCGAGGAAGGGCTCACCTGGTGCATCTACGGGGAAGAGGGCAAGGATTTCAACCGGGACGAGAACGGTTGCATCGTCATGACGGACGAAGGGGACGAGAGGACTCTGGACTATGTGAATACCGGACTGACCGCCTGGTGGCCCTTCCATAACACAAGCTTCACCCAGCATGTGATTCCCGCTCCCGAGGAGGACAGCGAGGACTATCTGGGAATGCTGAACCAGACGGCTCTGGGAAGGCTGGAGGAGACCACGGTATTCAACAGCGCGCTGATTGCCTTCCCCAGCAACCTGATTGACCCTTCCAGCGATGAGGGCATTGCCAAGGCCCAGATCGACAACTATCTGAAGGGCCAGATTTCCACCATCGTCATGACCAAGGACGATGCTTCCTTTGAGGAGGAGTATGATAAGCTGCTGGAGCAGCTGGATACCTTAGGCATTGCGGAGGTGAACGCGGTCTATGACGCCTGGTACAAGGAGAAGTGCGCCAGCCGCGGAGAATCACTGACTAACGCCAACGCTGACAAGCATTGAGAGGAACAGGAACCGGAATTTCATATGTCCCATATGATTCCGGTTCCTTTTGACTGCCATGCCGCCTGGGGCGGCATCACGGAGGCTATAAATGAAGAAAGAAAAGAAGCGGATCTACCAATACGGAATGAACAAAAAGACCCAGCTTGAGCTCTATGCCATGATGGCCCCGGGAACGATCCTGGTCATCCTGTTCTGCATCGTCCCGCTGTTCGGGCTGCTGATCGCCTTTAAGGACTACAGGCCCGTCAGCGGCGTGGAGGGGATTTTCACCAGCCCCTGGAACAATTTCCGGAACTTCAAGATTCTGTTCCGCAATTACGATTTCCTGCCCATGCTGAAGAACACCCTGGGCATCAACCTGCTGAACAATCTGCTCAGCATCCCGGTGACCCTTTTCTTTGCCCTGATGCTGAACGAGGTGCTGAACAGCAGGTTCAAGACTCTGATTCAGACCGTCACCTATATGCCCCATTTCCTGTCCTGGGTAGTGTTCGGCGGACTGTTCATGACTTTGCTGAGCACCGACAATGGCCTGGTGAATTCCGTCCTGATGAAGATTGGCCTGATCGATTCCCCCATCGGCTTCCTGGCGGAGCCGAAGTACTTTTGGTGGATCACAGCCATCACCTCCCTGCTGAAGGAGTTGGGCTGGGGGGCCATCCTGTACATAGCGGCCATCGCGGGGGTGGATCAGGAGCTATACGAGGCGGCCATGATAGACGGGGCCGGGCGGTTCAAGCGGATGTGGTACATCACGATTCCCAGCATCAAGACCACCATCATGATCATGGTCATCTTCGCCATCAGCGGCATGCTGAACAACAACTTCACCCAGATTTACGTATTCCAGAACTCGCTGAACATCTCCGCCAGCCAGGTCATCGATACCTACATCTACGAATACGGGCTCAGGCAGCTGCAGTTCGGCATGGCAACGGCGGTGGGGCTTGCGAAATCCATCCTGGCGCTGGTGCTTCTGTGCGGTGCCAACAAGGTGTCCAACAAGCTGACGGATACGGGATTATTCTAAGGACCAGAAAGGCGGCATATTATGAAAAAATCAGGGAAAACAGTAAAGCCATCGGAGAAGGGGATTTTCCATGTGTTCAATACAGTGGGAATGTGGGTGGTCATGATCGTCATGATCTACCCTATCTGGTTCGCCCTCATCAATTCACTGAATTTCGGAGATGAGCTTACGAAGGGCTACTCCTTCCTGTGGCCTGCCAAATTTACCTTTGCCAGCTGGAAGATGGTGCTGGGGGACGCGGAGATTCTGAGGGCTCTGTGGATCACCGGTTCCAGGACGATTCTGGTCACCATCGGCTCCACCCTCGTGACGGCCATGTTCGCCTATGGGTTCTCCAGGCCCTATCTGAGAGGGAAGCAGTTCTTTACGGCGCTGGGGTTCGTGAGCATGTACTTCAGCGGAGGCGTGATCTCCACCTTCCTGCTGTACAACTGGATCGGGCTGTACAATTCCTACTGGGTCTATGTGATTCCGGCTCTTTTCGGCGGTTTTTACAATGTCATCATCTATAATTCGAACTTCAAGGCCATCCCGGATTCCCTGTTCGAGTCCGCCAAGCTGGACGGGGCCAACGAGTTCAGGATCTTCTTCTCCATCGTGTTCCCCCTGTCCAAGCCGGTCATCACGGCTCTGGGCGTGTTCACGGCCTGCGGGGTCTGGAACGACTACGGAACCACCCTGTTCTACACCCAGGACAATTCCCTGCAGACCCTGGCCAACTACACCCTGAAGCTGGTGAAGTCCAGCCAGGCGGCGGAGCAGCTGGCGGCCACCGTCATGCAGGCCAACCAGTCCGTGTCCGCGCTGATCAACTCCGCCATGGGCAGCGGGGAGGCCACATCGAAGACCATAGAGCTGTCCGCCATGATACTGACCGCCATTCCGGTGATCGTGGCCTATCCTTTCGTGCAGAAGTTCTTTACAAAAGGAGTCATGGTGGGATCTGTGAAGGGATGATGCCGGAAGGCATGCCGCCAAAAGGCGAAAGCAGTGCGCGCCGCTCTAAGAGACAAGAAGCCTGCATATATGGGGCGAACGGTATATGATTAATCTAAAAACGGAGAACCATACAATGATGGAAAGCAAAACAATGAGGGCCCTCTATGACGAGGAGCGGGGCGGGATTGTCTCGCTGACCTCCTCTCTGGACGGGCATCAGACGGAATTCGTGCTGACGCCGGGGGAATTCCCGGAATACGATACAGAGGGCGGGAAGTGGCTCGGCTGCGTGGAGGGAACCGTGGTGACGGGCGGCAGGGAGATTGCCTTCCGATGGGGGGACGTGCGCAGGGACTGCCGCTTCCAGAGGGCGCAGGGCTGTGGGCCAAGGATACTGGCGGCGTGCCCTGAAATCCGATGCGGGGACACAGTTCTGGGCCTGGACATGGAGTTCGCCTTTTTGGAGGAGATGCTCTCCTGGAAGATTGTCCTGAGGAACCAGGGCGAGGAGGACATCCTGATGCGAGACCTGAACATCCCTCTGCTGATGAACCAGTATTTCAGGAACGATGACACGTTCAAATATGACCGCTGTGCCATGCGCCATACCTGCATCACAGGCCATTCCTCCTATCTGTATTGGGAGAAGTCCAGCGGGAACGGCCCGGTGCTGCTGATGATGCCTTTGGGCGACAGCGTATTCCAGGACCTGACCAAGGAGGAGAGCGGCCCCTTCGGCGGCCGCTTCCAGGAGGGTTGCGCCTATGAGGGGCTGGTGCGCGTGCACCTGGTAGCGTCCAAGCCGGTATACGGCGGGGAGGGGAACGAAATCCTCCTTAAGCCGGGGGAGAGCGCGGCATTCCAGGTAGGGCTGGTTTTCCTGGAAAGCGAGAGCCGGATTCCCGAGGCGCTGGAGGGGCAGTCCCTCACAGTCCTGAAGGCAGTGCCCGGCATGGTGGGACCTGTAGAAAATGACTTCCGCATCATGACCAGGCCACCAGAGGCCCGGGTGGAGCTGGACTCTGCGGAGGATTGGATCGTGGATACCACCATCATGAACGGCTGGCGGGTGACGAAGGTGCGGTTCGCCGCCTGCGGCAGACGGTATGTCACCGTGGACAACGGCGGGAACAGGGCCCATTACTGTTTCTTCGGGACGGAATCGCCCCGGGAGATGATTGACGGGCACGCGGCGTTCATCGCCAGCCATCACCTGGAGCAGGACGAAGCGGATCCCTGCTTCCACGCCCTGCTGATGTGGGACATGGGCAACAAAAGACGGATCGACAGCGCGTTCAACCCCTACAGGGAGGACTGGTGGACCGGGGGGAGCGACGACCCGGGGCTGGCCAGCGGCCTGTTCCTGTCGGAGAAGAACGTATACAGGCCCGTGGAGGCCCAGCTGCGCGTCCTGCATGATTTCGTGGAGGACTTCCTCATAGACAGGCTCACGGAACAGCCTGGCTGGCGGGTGCACAGGATGGTGCCCTGGTATACCATGTTCGAGCCCTGGGCAGGGTATGGGGCGGATGACGTGTGGCGGGCATATAATTATGTGCATGTAGTCAATGTCATGCGCAATATGTACCTGATAAAAAAGCGGTACCAGGTGCCCTTTTTCCGGGAGGCCACGGAGTACCTGAAAATGGCTTACGAATACACCATAGCCATGTTCCGTTTCTGGATGTATCCCAGGGGAGAGGGGGCCAGGGAGTTCGGGAATATGGGCGAGATGACATTGCCCCTGTACCTGGAGGAAGACCTGCGGGCGGAGGGGCTCTGCCAGGAGGCGGAGGCCATCCGGAGGATCATGGACGAAAAGTCCCGGTATTTTGCCGGGAAGGAGTATCCCTTCGGCTCCGAGATGCCCTATGACTCCACCGCCTTCGAGGCGGTCTATGCCTATGGGAAGCGGACGGGGAATTCCCATGTCATGGAATCCGCGGCCAGGGCCTCCTTCGCCAACAGAGGGAAGCAGCCTGTGTGGTTCCTGTACAATACCGATGTGCGGGGCGGAGGGGACACGGGGTGGAACAGCAGCTATATGACCCAGCTGGGGGCCTGGCCCATCCTGGACTTCTGCCTGGACGAGGGGCATGTGGACGAGGACTGGATCCTGTCCTTCTACGGGGCCTATCTCTCGGGCTGGCTGCTGTACAATTCAGGGGGCTACTGGAACGCGGATCCGGAGAACCGGGGTGCCACGGGCTGGATCACCATAGCGTCCCGCATCAATGAAACAGACAGGGAACCGGCCCAGATAAGCGGCTCCGGGGAGAAGGCGGACATGCCCCTGTCCAAGGGCTGCGTCACCCTGTCCGGGGAGGCGGGCATCGGCTATTTCGGGGCGCTGCGCTGTGCCTGCTCCATTGTCATGGATCATTCCGTGCTGGGGAGGATCGGGCTGGGCTGCGATATCCTGCAGGAGGAAGGGGCGGAGGTCATCGTCCCCAGGGACGGGCTTTCCATGCGCATGTACCATGTGCCCGGGAGATGGAAGCTGGAGGTGACGGGGGGATACCTCAGGCGGGTCAGGACTGGCGCGGAGGGGCTGGAGATGGAAGTGGTACTGCAGTCGAAGAGCGGGGCGCTCATCCGCGTCATGTCCATCCCGGAAGCAGGAGAGAGGCAGAGGGTACTGCATCGGCAGGAGCTTGCGGGCGTTTGTGGGGAGTGCGTGACGGTGGTGAAGAAATAATCGTTGCTTTTTTCCCGTCTATCCCATATAATGATTATAACAGAACCCAACATGGCTCCGGGCGATAGGGATCATGTTGGGTCTTGTGTTTTTAAGGAGGTGACAGCCATGCTCATATACCCGCTGACGTCCAAGCGAGTCGTCGTCCTGCTCCATGCAAAGCCAGTATAGGCAGCGACATTTGCATGGAGTAGCTCTCAGTCGCTGACAGATCTGCTGGCTTTGCTGCTTGACAGTACGATCAAGGAGGGAGCCTGCATGAAATATCGGAACGCGAATGCCGTTCTCCCCAAGGAGCTGGTCGAGGAGCTGCGCAAGTACATCCAGTCCGGCTATCTCTACATTCCCGCAAAAGAGGAGGAGCACAGATCCTGGGGCGAACTATCCGGCTATCGAAAGGAGCTGGCCAAGCGCAATGCGCGAATCATCGCGGAGTACCGGGGCGGGGCTGCCGTCCGGGAGCTTGCGGAGCGCTATCACCTTTCCACATACGCCATCAAGAAAATCATATACCAGAAATAATGCACGGGAGGGCTGCCGATGAGGGGCCCTCCTTTTTGCGCTGCGGGAGCGCTGCCGTTCGCCCGAAGGAGTATACCGAACATTGCGGCACTGTCCTGTATACTGCGCACAGGACGTTCCTATGCTATGATATGAGGCAGGGAGACCTGTGGAGGTAAGAAGAACTAGCGGCGAGAAGTCCCATGGAGGAGGGAATGCCCCATGGAGACGGAAGGATTTGCGGGAGGGAGAACCCATGGAGGAGGGAAGGACTATGGAGGCGAACAGCCTGAGAGAACAAAGCATCTATAGAACCCTGCGGAAGAAATTCAGCGCGAACAGAGGATGCCTGGCGGGCATCCTGGCCACGCTGGCGGCGGAGACGGCCATCTCCCTGCTGCTGCCGGGCCTCACCAGCCGCATCATCGACGGGCTGGACAGGCGCTCTATGGCATGGCTGATATCGCTGGTGCTCCTTTTCCTGGCCACCGTGCTGATGGGCGGGCTGTTTTCTGTCCTGAACACATTACTGAGCGAGAAAGCGGGAAGAAAAGCCTGCGACGAGCTGCGGAAGGACATCTTTACGAGAATCTACCGCTTCCCCATGGCCCGGCACAAATCTGCCCGGACGGGAGAATTCCTGGAAAAGATAGAGGGCGATGTGAACATCCTGGTGGGATTCTTCTCCAACATGCTGATCGACATCACAGGCAGCTCCCTTCTGGTGCTGGGCATATTGGTGGTGTTCGCGGGGAAGTCTTTGGCGCTGGGGCTGGTCTTTGGCCTGCTCACCCTCCTGATCTTCTCGATTTTCATAGGAACCCAGAAGAAGATCTCGCTGCTGTGGAAGTCTGCCAGGGACGCGGAGACCCAGGCCTTCGGGGAGTTCGCCCAGGTCATCCGGGCGGCCGTGGATCTGGTGGGGCTGGGAAAGGAAGGGTACGGCGCCGGGAGGTTCCGGGAGAAATTTGACCGATTCGGTCAAAAACAGGTGCGGGCCTCCTTCCTGGGGAACATCCCGGCTACCATATTCTACTCCCTGCTGAACGTGGGAGAGGGCATCGCTCTGGCGATTGGCATCTACCTCCTGAAAAGGAAGGAGCTGACCATGGGGGATGTATATCTGCTGCTGAGCTACGTGGGGCTGCTGAACACCCCCTTTTTCCTGCTGAAATACCAGTTCACCCAGCTCCCCGTGGCGCTGTCGGCCTTTTCCCGGCTGGATGCGTTCTACGCGGTAGAGGGAGAGGGGGAGTAGGCGGGGGAGATAGACAGCTTTGCCGATGGAAGCATTGTATTCGACTCGGTGACCTTCGGATATGGCGATGGCAATGCCGTGCTGAAGGACGTAAGCTTCCGGATAGGCTCCCATGACAGGGTACTGATTCAGGGCAGGACAGGCGGCGGGAAGAGCACGATCCTGCACCTGATCGCCGGGCTATACAGGCCCGCCGCCGGGGAGATATGGATTGGGGGGAATCCCATGAATGCGTATAAAAAGGGATGCGTCAATGGAAATGTCTACTATATCTCCCAGTTCTGCCCCGTTCTGGAGGATACCCTGTACAACAACCTGACCCATTTCCAGGACAAGTATGGGGAGAGGGAAATCGCGGAGGCTGTCAGGATGGCGCATTTGGACACATGGATGCAGCGGAAGGGGATAGGGCTGCAGAGCATGGTGGGCCCGGACGACTTTACCCAGGATGAAAGGCAATTGCTGGCATGGGCCGGGGCGATCATCGCGTCCCCCCGGATACTGCTGGCGGACGAATTCGACGCGGCGATCGGCGACGGCACCTTGGAGATCATAGACGGGCTGATCCGGGACCGCTTTCAGGACGCCACCATAGTGATGGTCTCCCATAAAGGCAGAAGCACCATAGAGCTCCAGAAAAGGATCTATGTGGAAGAGGGTGGCGCGGAGGTAAGGGAATGAGCAGGACGGCGGGAAAGAGCAAGATGGCGGGAAAAAGCAAGACGACAGAAAAGAACAAAATGACAGGAAAGAGCCAACTGTACAGATCGTTCACAAGAGGCATCAGGGCGTTCGGGACGGCCGTGGTCCTGCTGGAGACAGCCACATACACCTTCAGCTTCCTGTTCAGCGGGCTGGCGAAGAAGGACATCTTCAACGTGCTGGAGGGGAAGGAGGTCACCCTGGGCATTACATCCCTTGGAATCCTGATATCGCTGAACGTGCTCACGCCGCTGCTGATAAACGCCGTGAAGCAGATGAACGCCGGACTGGCGGAGAAGCTGAGGACGAGGATCCGTTACAATGTGAAAAGCGTGCTGCTGGCGCATGTGCTGGAGCGCGCGTTTGACGACTGCCATACCGAGGGGGAGATCCTCAACTGCTACCGGAATGAATGTGAGGACGTCGTCAGCTACTTCATGGAATTCTACCATCGGCTGCCGGGAATCGTCCTGTCCCTGTCCATATTGGCCGTCATGTCCTTCATCCACCCCGTCTTTGCCCTGGTCAGCATACTGCCCACGGCGATGACGGTGATGCTGGTGAAGGCCCTGGGCAGGCGCATATTTGCCTACAGGATGTCCGCAAGGGACAGGAACAGGGAGGTGACGGGGTTCCTGAACACCTTTTTCGAAAATGCCGAATATTTCCATATGATAGACCGGAAAGACAGGATCATCGACCTCTACGCGGAAAAGTGCAGGGCGCGGTCAGGGAGCGAGATAAAGGACCGGATTCTGGACAGGCTCATGGGAGCGGCGTCCGCCAATGCCTCGAACCTGGCGCTGGGGACCATATTGCTGATCGCACTGCCGTTTCTGGCCAGGGGCGAGTTTTCCGTGGGCGAGCTGGTCATGTTCGAATATTACTATGCGTTCCTGGCAGGCCTGCCGGACGCCATAGCAGAGCTGGCGAAGCGCAGGAAGCAGACAGGCGTGTCCATGGAAAGGCTTGGCTTTTTGCTGGAGGAGGGGAGGAGGCGCACCGGCACGGTATCAGAACGGGAAGGGCTCCGGATAAGCCTGGAGATGGACGGGGAGGAAAAGTCCTTCCAGGCCGAAGACGGCGATGCAATCATCATTCGGGACAGGGACGGCGGCAGGCTGCTGCGGGAGCTGTTCCTGCTGTGCAGAGGCAGCGGCAGGGCATGGGCCTGCCGGTACGTTCCCAGGGAGCCGGTGCTGCTGGACGAATCGATCCAGGCGAATATATGCATGGACGGGGCGTACAGCAGGGAGAAGATGGATACGGTGCTGGAGCGGGCCGATCTGTGGGAGGACATCGAAGCGTTTGAGGAGGGGATCTTGAAGCAGGCGGGGAAGCGGGGAGAGAATCTGTCGGGAGGGCAGCGGAAGCGAATCGGGATAGCCAGAGCCCTGTACTCCGACGGGGACATCCTGTTCCTGGACGGCCTGACGGACCGGGTCGATCGGCGCACCGGCGAGAGGCTGGTCCGGGGGATCCTGGGGAGGTT
>CAOOJO010000030.1 GCA_948496895.1 uncultured Acetatifactor sp.
ACCCGAGATTCTCTTCAGTGACTGGAGTTCAGACGTGTGCTCTTCCGATCTGCGCCAGTGTATTATGTATGGCCGGTGACATGGTGTGCTCCACCGGATTGCCCATGACCCCGCAGACGCGGGTGTAGCCATCTATCTTCATAAATCCCTTTCCTCCCAAACTTGCGTCTCCCCGCCAGCCCCGCAGCGCCCTTCTACGCGCCGGACGCGCCTTTTTTTCGATGGTAAAAAAACAGCACGATCCGCTCCAGGCGGCGCTTGAGCACGATCTGAATCTCCTCCTTGGGGTGGATGGGCTTCACCAGGTAGGTGACGATCCCGGCCCTTTTCGCCCCCCACACATCCGTGAAGAGCTGGTCTCCCACGAAAAGGGTGCTCTCCGGCACGGTGCCCATCAGCTCCATGGCCCTCTCGTACCCCGCCCGGCCGGGCTTGCCCGCATTGCACAGATACCGGGAGCCCACGCTGTCCCCAAAGGGCTGCACCCTGGGCTCCTTGTTGTTGGACAGAAGCACTGTCTGGAAGCCCAGCTTTCGCAGGCCTGCGAAAAAGTCCACCGCCCTTGCATCCGCAGGCGCGCCGTGGGGCACCAGGGTATTGTCGATGTCGAAGATGATGCCCCGGTATCCCATCCCGTACAGCCCTTTATAGTCGATTCCATAAGCGCTCGGCGCTTCCTTGTCCGGATAAAAGATTTCTAACATGTCTCTCCCCATGCCGCCTGCAGCGTATCACGTCAAAAAATAAGCCCTGCATCCATCGGCCTTTAACACTATAGCATGTGTGGCCTATGGATTTCAAGGCTTTTCGCAGATTTTTAGGGGCCTTATAAGAACATCGCCATAATTGCTTCCATGCAAGACCGTTTCGCACAAAAAGGCACTTTCCTGATAGTCGAATTCTACACAAAAAGGCAGGTTCTGATTGGGCTGTCTCTACACAAAAGGGCAGATTTCCGGCAAATCATTTCCCGGATACGCACAAGTACTCCCCCATCCACTGCATGATCTCATTCTCAAATGGAAACACATCCCCCTCCGGCGCGGGCAGCTCCCCGTAGATTTCCTTCGTCTCCGTGGAGGAATACCCCGTCTCCCAGCAGACCGCCTCCCACTCTCCGATATCGAAAAGCTTTTCGTGCAGGGAATAGCTTTCGTCCAGGGAATTGTACAGGCGTTCCCATTTCTGCGTGTTCTCCGAGGCGTGGTCTGCCACGATGCTGATGTTGTACACCGCATGGCCGCCGGGCTTCAGCACCCGGTATGCCTCCCGGAAGCCCTCCATCATCTTGGACTGCATGCTCTCGAATCCGCCGTTGGACACCACCATGTCGATGCAGCCGTCCCGGATGGGCAGACGGGCGCAGTCGCAGGCCAGACAGACGATGTCCACGTAAGGGTTCGCCATCTCCTCGGTGAAATACCTTTTGTTGTATTTGAGCACACGATGGGAGACATCCGTCATGATCACCAGGCAGGGCCAGTTGATGCGCTGCAGGTCGTATTTGAGCCCGTTGCAGGTGCCGCAGGCCATGTCCAGGATGACCCGGGGACGGAGCTTCTTCATAGATTGCCAGCGCACCTCGCTGCAGGGGACCGCCCCCATCTGATAGCGGGGATTCCCCGGATGGCGCTGCTCTCTGAGGTAATCCTGATAATTCCTCATATACAGCGACCAGAGCTCTCCCGGAATCTCACGGGAGCCGAAATACACCACACCGTCCGTCACGTCATAACGATGGCCGTTTTTGCACGCAAAGCATGTCGTATTGTCGTCCCCATTTTCAATGGTGAGCTTTTCTCCGCATTCCGGGCAGCACATCAGCTCCGCAATCCGCCGCAGGCCCGGCTCCGTATTGCCCATCATTTCCCCCAGGGCCTTTGCGAAATAGGGTGCCGTCTCCCGCAGGGTGTTCTCCCCGAGGATGCTGGCAGGAATGGAGACCTTTTTCTCCTCCTGGAATGCCCCTGCCTCCATCCGCGCAATGCCCGCCTGGATGGACAGCTCCAGATTTCCCCTGGACAGCTCTCTGGCTATGTTTCCAAGCTCCGTGTCGGTGCAGTAGGTAGACAGGCTTTGCAGGAGCCTGCGCCTTTCGGCATCGGGAAAGAGGGCCTCCACGCTGGCGGGGAGCTCCTTCTGGGCGCTATTCTGGGCGAACAGCAGATCCCCCTCCACGATGCTGTCTATGGTCATATGGAAAAGCCAGGCCAGCTCCCGGAACATGTCGATGTCCGGCAGGTTCTTTCCGCCCTCCCATTTGCTCACCGCCTGGGCGCTGACCCCCAGCTTGTCCGCCAGCGCCTGCTGGGACAGTCCTGCTTTCTTGCGCAGGACTGCTATCCTGATTCCTATCTGTTCCCGATCGATCATCTTTATACCTCCCGTCTCGTATCGTCCTCTCTCCGGCGGCCCTGCCCCGGATAAGGACATTATATCGGAAAAGGCCGACGGCTACAAGAAAGCGGAGGTTGATATTCCCCGCTCCAAAATCAACCATAAGGACATCAGGACGGCAATAAAAAGTAATTGCGTGCGCACGCATTTTATGGTATGATATATTCCATGGGAGGTGAGCAATCTATGAAACTATTAAAATGGCTCTCGGTGGCGGACCGCTATTACAAAGTCTATCTGGACAAGCAGCTTGCGCCCTTTGGGATCAACAGCAGCCAGCATATGTTCCTGATCAAAATATGCGATTCTCCCGGCATTGCGCAGGATTCGCTGCTGGATATGTTCTATGTCCATCCCAGCAATATCGTGCGGACGATCGCGGCGCTGGAAAAGCAGGGGCTGGTCACCCGTTCTCCCAACGACCAGGACAAGAGGACATGGAAGCTGTACCCCACCCAACGCGCCCTGTCCGTCCTGGACGAAGTGCGGGCAGCCTGTGAGAAGACCGAAGCCCTGCTGCTCCAGGGCATCAGCGAGCCGGACGGGGCCCTCCTTACCGACCTGCTGATGCAGGCAGGCAGGAACATCACGGCGGAGCTGCATATAGAGAGAAAGGAAGATGAATTCAATGAATGAAAATCCTCTGGGGCATGAAAAAATCCAAAAGCTCCTGAAAGACTTTGCCGTTCCCAGCATCACGGCATCCCTGGTAGGCTCCCTTTACAATATCGTGGATCAGATCTTCATCGGCCAGGGCGTGGGATATCTCGGAAATGCCGCCACCAATGTCTCCTATCCCTTCTCTACCATCTGCCTGGCGATTTCCCTGCTGATTGGAATCGGCAGCGCCTCCCGCTTTTCCCTCTACCTGGGAAACAAGGAGCCGGAATCGGCCGCCAGGACAGCGGGGAACGGCATCAGCCTGATGGTGGTTTTCGGGCTGGCCTATCTGGCGATCGGCGAATGCCTGCTGCCCCAGCTCCTGAAGCTGTTCGGCGCCACGGAGGACGTATTCCCCTATGCGCAGCAGTATGCCGGCGTCACATTGGTGGGCATGCCGTTCCTGATCGTGACCAACGGCATGAGCAATCTGATCCGGGCGGACGGGAGCCCCCGGTATTCCATGACCTGCATGCTGGCAGGCGCCATCGCGAACACCATCCTGGATCCAATCTTCATCTTCGTCTTCCATTGGGGCATGTTCGGGGCGGCCCTGGCAACGATCCTGGGACAGCTCCTCTCCTTCCTCTTCGCGGTCCGCTATCTATGGCGCTTCAAAAGCATCCGTCTGCGAAGAGAGGATTTCCGGCCCAGCATCACGGAAAGCCTGAAGACCTGCAGCATGGGCATCAGCAGCAGCTCGAACCAGATCGCGATCACCTTCGTGCAGATCATACTGTACAATTCGCTGACCTATTACGGCGCGCGGACCGCCTATGGCTCCGATATCCCCCTGGCCGCCTGCGGAATCGTGATGAAGACCAACGCGATCGTCCTGGCAATCGTCGTGGGGATATCCCAGGGGGCGCAGCCCATCATAGGCTTCAACTACGGGGCAAAGCAGTATTCCCGTGTGCGGGAGGCATACCTGCTGGCGGTAAAATGGAACCTGGTGGTCTCTTCTGTCGGCTTTGTCCTGTTCCAGTGCTTCCCCCGGTATATCATCTCCCTATTCGGAGACGGAGAGCCGCTGTATTTTGAATTTGCGGTCCTGTTCATGCGCACATACCTTTTCATGGTGCTGGTGAACGGCGTGCAGCTCCTCTCCTCCAGCTTCTTCACCGCCATAGGGAAAGCGATGAAAGGGGCCCTGCTGGCGCTGACCAGACAGGTCTTCTTCCTGATCCCTCTGATCCTCCTGCTCCCTCTCCGGTTTGGAATCATGGGCGTATTGCTGGCGGGGCCTGTGGCCGACTTTGGGGCATTTCTGCTGTCCGCCCTGCTGGTGGGCAGGGAATTCAGGCGGCAGAAAATGATTTCGGCGGCGGATAAAGCCTAAACGCCAAGCTTATCCACCGCCTCGTCATCCTTCACGCCCTACCGGGCAGAGACATATTTGTGCAGCGTCCTGCGCACCGCCCCGGGGCCTGCGAACAGCTCTGCCGCCATTGCCTCGATTCTCTCGCCAAGCCCTGCCGCGTACAAATCCACGCCGAACACGTCCCTGCGGCCGAACAGACTCCTAAGGCAGGAGAAGTCCTGTTCCCCCTCCTTCACCTCCAGCGGCGCCACGATGGCCCGAAGCTCCTCCAACAACGGATCCGGCGACGGCTCGAAGGCCTTGCCCTCGTCGTCGATGCCCCGCAGATACCGGGCATATCCCGCCAGCACCAAAGGCAGCAGCACCAAATCGTCCATGTCCAGTCCCCTGGCCTGGTAAGCCTTGATGGTCTCGCCGAAGCGGATGGGAATCTTCTGGCTGGTGTCCGTAGCGATGCGCTGGGGCGCGTCCGGCATGAACGGATTGGGCAGACGGCGGTTCAGCACCGCATCGATGAAGTCCGCCGGCTTCAGCACTCCCGGATCCGTCACCACCGGCATGGCCTCGATATGGCCCAGCTTGGTGATCAGCCCCCTGATGTCCTCGTCAGCCATCTCCGCGGAAATCAGCTCATACCCCAACAGGCACCCATAAATGGACATGGCAGTATGCAAAGGATTCAGACAGGTGCAGACCTTCATCCGCTCCACCTTGTCCACCGTCTCCCTGTCCACATACATCACGCCACCTAGCTCCAGGGGCGGACGCCCATTGGTATAGTTATCCTCGATGACCAGGTACTCCGTCTCCTCCGCATTGACGAAAGGCGCGGTGTAGGTGCGCTTGTCGGTTAGGATCGTATAATTGTCCTCGAAGCCATCCTCCGCCAGCATCTTCTGCACCTTCTCGTCCGGGCGGGGCGTGATCTTGTCGATCATGCTCCAGGGATAAGTCACCTTGGCGGAATCCTGCACATACTCCAGGAACTCCCCAGGCACCAGTCCCTCCTGTGCCCACCTGGTGGCATAGGCGATGACGGCATCCTTCACCTTGTCCCCATTGTGGGAACAGTTGTCCATGCTCTGCACCGTAAGAGGCAGCTTCCCGGCCAGGAAGCGCTCATACAGAAGCAATGTCACCTTGCCCATGATCAGCACAGGCTCCAGTCCCCGCTCCAGATCCGCAGGGGCTACCCCATATCCCTTCTCCGTAATCGTAAAGGAAATCATCTGCAGACTGGGATTCCTGAAAATCTCGCCCAGCCTCGCCCAATCCGCCTCGAACTGGGCATCCGCCTTCAGACTCTCCGTCACCGAAGCGATGACCTTCTTCTGGATATTCCCATCCGACTGCAGACACACCAGCAGGCTCAGATTGTCATAGGGCGCGTAGGCCTTGTCGATGATCTCAAAATCAAAGCCCTCCGCCACAATGACACCTCTGTCATATTCCCCAGAGTCCAGGGCCTGCTGCAGAATAGCCGCCGGGAACGCCCGGAACAGATTCCCCGCCCCAAAATGCACCCAGGTAGGCTCCGCATGGGTCTTCTCCCGCACAGCCTGGATGTCGAACCGAGGCAACTGATACCCTTTCTCCGCCCATTCCGGGCCGATTCCATTTTTGATGTCAAGCAATTTCATAAATGCTACCAACTCCTTTATTTTTCTTCCCTGTCCAGCTTATCCAGCATATCCCAGATGCCCCACATATACATAATGCCCAGAGCCCGGTCATACAGCCCATAGCCGGGACGCACATTGCCCGGGCCCTCGTCCCACAGATGACGTCCATGGTCGGGGCGGATATACCCCTCAAACCCACAGTCGTGATAAGCCTTGATGATATCCAGGATACCCGTGTCCCCATCGCAGTCCCTGTGGCTGGCCTCGGAGAAATCCCCGTTGGGGAAATGCTTCACATTGCGGATATGGGCGAAAGCAATCCTGTCACAGTGCTTGCGCACGATACTGGCCACATTGTTCTCCGGGTTGGCATTCAGGCTGCCGGAGCACAGGGTCAGACAGTTGTACGGGTCGTCCACCATCTCCAGGAAATGCTCCACGGATGCAGCGTCCACCAGCAGCCTCGGCAATCCAAAGATATCCCATGGGGGATCGTCCATATGAATCGCCATCTTGATATCGCACTCATGGCACACCGGCATCAGCTGCTCCAGGAAATACTTCAAATTCTCCCACAGCTTCTCCTTGGTCACAGGCTTATACGCCGCAAACAGCTCGTCCAGTTTCGCCATGCGCTCCGGCTCCCAGCCCGGAAAAGTCAGCCCATGGAGATTGTTCAGGATATAGTCCGCCATCTCCTTGGGATCGTCATGAATCTTGTCCGCCTCATAATACAGAGCCGTAGAGCCGTCCCCCACCGGATGGAACAGGTCTGTCCTGGTCCAATCGAACACCGGCATAAAGTTGTAGCAGATGACCTTCACCCCGAACTTTGCCAGATTCCGTATCGTCTGGATATAATTGGCGATATACCCATCGCGGCTTGGCAGCCCAATCTTAATATCATCATGGACATTCACAGACTCCACCACGTCCATATTGAACCCATAAGGCTCCAATGCTTTCTGCACCTGCGCGATTTCTTCCACTTCCCAGACCTCGCCGGGCATCTTGTCATGCAGCGCCCAGACGATGCTGGTCACGCCCGGAATCTGCTTAATGTCGGACAGCTTTATGCTGTCATTACCCTCGCCATACCAGCGAAAGCCCATTTGCATTCCCATAAAATGATATCCCTCCTATCTTCTTAGATTTCTACAGCGCATGTAAGCGCTTACAATCCCTATTTTAATCCCATTTTTTACCTTTTGCAAGTGCTGTTGCACAAATTTTGAAACTTCCCTTCACACTAGCACAAGTAGCCATTCCGCGGAAAACCAGGCGGATGGGGGCGGGGAGACTTTGTGAGAGCACCCAAGGAGCGCCCTTAGCGGAGGCGAAATCCACTGCTTACGGAGACTTGGACACGGTACTTTCGTGTCCTAGTCGCAGTTAGCAGTTAGTTCGTCGGAGCGTTGCTCCTGCCGAGCAAAGGCTCCCCGCCCCCGTCCGCCGTCCCACGCCGCAACCCACCAAAAACCTTCATCAGGCTAAATCTTTTACAACCTAGTATCCCAAACCCCACAATAAGAATCCACCGGATCCTGCCCCAAGAAAGCCTCCGCTCCCGCCATCAGCTTCTCCACCAGCGCATCAAAAGTACTGTCCAAGCTGTCATAAGTATTGATATAAGTCCGCGCCTGCGGAATATCCGCCAGCACAAAAGGCTGCTTCGTCCCAACGACGATCACCGGAAGCTCATGCACATACCAGGGAATCTCCCCGCCGCCCTTAGTCATGCCAAAAGCAGGCCGCGCCACCGGCTGGAACCCACCGGCGATGTCCACCATAGTGATAATCAAATCCTGCTTCGCCACGAAATCCCTGATAGTATCCTTCCCGGCAAAATACAGATTGATATTCGGCTTCCCGCCCTCCTGGGCCTCCTTCAACAGCTTCTGGATAGGGCTTTCATAGATAAATACCTCAAAGCCCTTTGCCTCCAGCCTGCCCTTCAGCTTCTCCGCAGGAGACACCTTATTCTTATTCATCAAAGCACCCAACCCCGGCGCCTCCAGCCCCTTCACATAGACAATCATAATCCTCTTATATTTCTCTGGCGTCAAAGGCAGCACATCCTTGTCCTTATATTTCACCAAAGTGACAGCCTTGTCGGAAATCTCCCTCTGCATGGCCTTGTGCTCCTCGCAGCCCACCACTTCCGCCATCTGGGACTTAGGCGGCACTAACTCCGTCTTCGCCTTCCTATGCAGCCCCATATGAGCCTTCAAAGCCAAAATACGGTGCAGCGCATCGCTCAGCCGCTCCTCCGTGATCCTGCCATCCAGATACCCCTGCTTCATGGCCTCGAAGTCCTCGTCCATATCATTGAAGAACAGGAACATATCAATACCAGCAGCAATGGCAGCAGGCATCAAATCCCTGCGCTTCATCCGGCAGGTCAGACCCACCATATGGGAAGCATCCGTAAGCACCATCCCATTGAAGCCCAGCTTTCCGCGCAGCAAATCCGTAATCAGCTCAGGAGAAAGCGTAGCAGGCATGATATCGTCATCCGCAATCTCCGGATTGAAATGCCTCGTATAAGCAGGCTGCATGATATGCCCTGCCATAATAGCCTCCAGACCATTGTCGATAAGGTTCTGGTACACCTTCCCAAAAGTAGCATCCCACTCCTCACAGCTGTAATCATTCACACTGTTGGCCACATGCTGATCCCTGAAATCCAGCCCGTCCCCAGGGAAATGCTTGGCCGCGCAGCAGAAGCCCGGATTTGCATGTGCCCCGTCCATATAGGCCTTAGTCATCTCCACTACCCTGTCCACATCATTTCCATAAGTCCGCAGACCGATGACCGGGTTCTCCCAGTTGTAAAGGATATCGCTGACCGGAGCAAAGGAAAGGTTGCAGCCGATAGCCGTGGCCTCCTTATTGGACATATACCCCAGGTTGTAGGCATACTGCACATTGCGGGTAGCTCCTATCTTGGTCTGGCTGCCGATGGTGGTGCCGTCCACGCAGGCCCCGTCCCCGCCGTTCTCCGTGTTGCAGGCGATGATCAGGGGAATCCTGCTGTTCTCCTGGAGGATGCGGTTCTGCTCATGGACCTCCGCCGCCGTGGCGGGATTATACCGGATGCCGCCGATGTGGTACTTGTCCACCGTCATCTTCAGGTACTCCTCGTCCCTGCTGGAGCCCATGTTGAAGAACAGCTGCCCAATCTTCTCGTCCAGGCTCATGCCCGCAATGGTGTCCTCCACCCATTTACAGTCCTCGTCGGACAGATAAAAGGGATTCGCTTTCATATCGACCATAATCTCGTCTTCTCCTTTCTATCCTTGCATTTTTATTTTCCGGCTATTCCGGGCTGCGCCACAGGAATCCCCGCAATCTGGCTGCGGGGATTGAATCCTGTTTTCCGCTCCAGGCCCTGCGCACAGCCTTTACTTCTTTGCAATCTTGATCAGCTTCGCGTTCAGGCTCTCCACAAAGCCCTCCGGCATTGCGGAACCGGCCATGCCGCACATCCTCTCAGGGGTCATGGACTTCATCATGTCCCACATCCCCGTACCGGGCGCCACATCGAAATTCGGGGCCAGCTTCACGGCTGTGGTCACTATCTCCAGAGCCTCCGGGCACCTGGCGAGCTCCTCCATGGTATCCCTGACGCTGTACATGCCCTCCGGGAACTCCATGGGGGCCTTCAGGTCAAGGTCTCCCGCCAGCTTGAACCAGTTGGCCACGCCCTCCGCCCGCTCGTTCACTTCAGGCAGCACATAAATGGACGGTTCCTTGTCTACCTTCTCCAGCGTCATGCTGTCCTTCAGGCTCCCTGCCACTGCGGTCACGATATTGAAGCCCTCCTCCAGCGCGACCTCGAAGGCAAAGACCCTGCTGCCGTTCTGCACCCCTACCGGCTTTCCGTTCAGGTACAGCGTCACGGACGGCTGGTTGGAATATACCTTGATCTGGGTGGTCTCCCCTGCCCTCTGGGCATAGCGCCTGCCGCAGAGATGAATCATAGGCTCCTGGCTCCAGTATGCCTGATAGACATAGTAGCTGTCCTTCTTGGTCTTCCTGTCCATGGTCATCAGGCCCTTGTTGTTCCTACCTGCCACACCGCCCTCATTGCGGGCCGCGCAGCCGAAGTCGAACATGTTCCACACATGGCTGGACCATATCCAGGGACGCTCGTCCAGCACCTTCGCCATATGCTCATGATACAGCGCCTGATACTCCTCGCTGTAGTCCTTGCAGGCCGGGTTCGGGCCGTGGTAGGTGATGATGCCCTCGCAGCCATACTCGGACACGCCCAGACAGATTTCCGGGTGCACCTCATGGAAGTGATCCAGCCAGGGCCCATTGTCCTCCATCTTGCCGCCGTACCAGCCGAAATAGTGATTGTAGCTCTCCACATCCGTCAACCCATGCATGGGGCCATCGATTGGCGTCATGGACACATGGGCGATGGTGGTCAGCCGGGTAGGGTCAAGCTCCTTGCACAGGGCGTTCAGCTCCTTATGGTTCTCCACCAGCTGGTCGGAAATGCCCCCGATCAGGATCTCATTGGACACGCCCCAGAAGCAGATGGACGGATGGTTGTAATTCTGGATGATCAGCTCCTTCATCTGGCTGATGCAGTTCTGGTGCGCCGCAGGATCCTGGTTCATCACGCTGATGAAAGGAATCTCCGCCCACACGATAAAGCCCAATTCGTCGCAGGCATCATAGAAATCCTGGGAATGCTGATAATGGGCCAGACGGATGGTGTTTGCCCCCAGCTCCTTGATCAGCCAGGCATCGTTGTAATGCTCCTCCCTGGTGAGGGCATTGCCCTTGTACATCTGATCCTGATGGCGGCTCACGCCCCGCAGAGGCGTCCAGGCGCCATTGATGCAGAAGCCCTTCTCCGGATCGCAGGAGAAGCTCCTCACCCCTGCCCTCACCGACACCTCGTCATAGGCTTCATTGCGTCTCTGCAAAGTGGCTGTCACCGTGTACAGGCAGGGATCGTCGATATTCCATTTCTCCGCATCCGGCACATAGACAGTCACCTTCGTCTGGTCCGCAGGCCTCACCGCGGAAGCCACCTCTTCCCCGTCCTCATTCTGAACAGAATACAGCACCGTGAAGTTCTCGTCTCCATTCGCCACCCAGGAGACCAGCTCAAAGACAGCTCCGCCGTCCTCGCAGGGCTTAGCCGTCACCTGCAGGCCGGGGCCTCCATAATAATCCAGGTCGAAATGGGCATTCGGCACGCTGATCAGGTTCACCCCTCTGTACAGTCCGCCGTAAAAGGTGAAGTCCGCCGCCTGAGGGTAGACGCTGCTCTTGTTCTCGTTGCTGCAGGCCACTACCAGAAGGTTTTCCCCCTCCTCCCTGCACAGCTCCGTCACATCCGCCCGGAACGTGGAATAGCCTCCCTCATGGTAGGTGACCTCCTTACCGTTCACGTACACGGTGGCCTGCTGCCCTGCCGCCAGGATCTCCACATAGACCCTGCCGCCGCTCAGGGGCTGCCTGGGGGTCTCGAAGCTTTTCGCGTACCAGCATCTGCCCCGATAATACGACCCGTTTCCGTCATGGCCGTCCACCGCGTTCCAGGTATGGGGGAGATCCACTGCCGGCCACTGCAGGGGCAATGTCTCCGGCAGGCCCGCATCCTCCCGGATGAACCGCCAGCCCTGATTCAAATTGATTACTTTCCGCATAACGCACCTCCTGAATTTATTCTCTTCTATATGCAATCTCTGGCATCTGCCTGTCTTAACAGTACCCCAGCCCAAATCCCAGCTCATAGTAATTCCCTGCGCTGTCCCGATAGGCATAAGCCTTGCCATTCTCATCCTTCATCTCATCCGGCATATACCGATCCTTGTCATACCCGGGCACGTCATTGGGGCTGACGCACACGCCCTCTGCATCCACCGCCAGCACCTCGTCTCCTCTGGGCAAAGTGATGGGCAGTTTCCCCACCGGCGAGAACCTTCCGAACATCACATCCAGCGTGGCGGACGGGTACGTGTCGAAGCCCACGGTCAAAGTGTCCACATACCTCTCTACATTGCCCACCTCCCAGGCCAGGGGAATATTGATATTGGCTATCACCTTCCCGCCGTTCCCGTGGACAGCCGCCGCGATGCCCGGGATGCGGTTCGCCCCGGAAAGGGTAGTCTCCCTGTGGGTCTCGGATGTAGGCCTGCCCTCCGGCGTCACGTTGCAGACCTCCTTGTCCTCGCAGATGTCCAGCTCCAGATACCCAGGCGTGGCATTGAAATACTCCCCGGAGGAGGGGCTTATCATCAGGATACCGTAATCCGCCCGGGCCGGGTCCTCCGTCAGCTCCAGGCCCGGCTCCATGCCGGCCAGCATCTCCCGCAGGGCCTTCGTGGCCGCCTCTCCCGCCTCCGCGCTCTTGTGGAACGCCTCCGCGTACACCCTCTTCCCGGCCAGCTTCTCCGCCGTCAGGGGAAGCACATCCTGGTTCTTCAACAGCACCACGCTCTGGCGGTGCACCCTGGCAGCCTTGTCCCAGTCAGCCTGACAGTTCACCACACGGGCCGCCTCCTGAGGATCCGCGTAGGGCTGCTCGAACATCCCCTGGGCGAACAGCTCCGCCAGCGTCCGGGCCACCGCCCTGTCCAGGCTCTCGTCCGTGAGGACCACGTCCTCCCTCCGAATCCCCTCCGGCAGCTCATGGCTGTCATAATAGCCGTTGGAGGCACGCTCATAGGCCTCCATCCCCGCCTCATTGTCGAACAGGCCGCTGATCATGTCCACCCCGGACTGGGTCACCGCGAAGCCGATCCTCTCCGGCACATCCAGCATCTCCACGCCCCAGCTCATATTGTGGATGATGCCCGTATCCGAATTGATATATCCCTGAAAGCCCATCTGCCCTCTCAGGATATCGTCTATGAATACTTTATTGTACGCAAACCCGTAAGGATCCAGTGGGATGTCCTTTCCCGAGGCATCCTGCTGTACAGCGCTCTTATCCGCCGCCGGCTTGGAATAATAGGGCATGATGGACGCGGCATGGTACTTCACCGCCGGAAGAAACGGCGGCAGATGGTACTTCTGCAGGCTGCCCGGCGTGGCGTACACATTCCACTGCCCCGCCGCGTAATGGGGATCGAAGCCGTTCTCCCTGGCGCCTCCCCCGGGGAAATGCTTCACCGTCACGGAGACTCCCTCTTTGGTGACCCCCTCCTCGCTTCCCTGGATACCGGGAATCAAACGGGAGAAAATCTCCGCGATCAGCGCCGGTTCCTCCCCGAACGTGCCAAAGGTGCGCTGCCAGCGGGGATCCGTCACACAGTCCGCCATGTACATATACCCCTTCCGCAGGCCCGTGGCATACCATTCCCTGCGGATGCAGTCCGCGAACTCATCCACTATGCTTAAGTCCCCGGTGCCCTTCACCGCCGCCGCGATCCCCAGCGTGCCCGGCCAGGTAGCGAATACCCCCGACGCGTCGTTCATGCCATAGACCACCTCCCCGTTCTCGTTCCGGGAATTGGACATGACCTGCACTGGCACGAAACGCTCACATTCCTCAGCCACCGCATGCATCTGGTTCAGCCAGTCCGCCAGATCCTCCGGCTTGGGGTTGGCCCGCAGGATCAGATGCCTGTTGAACCACTCCTTGATCAGCTTGGTGGTGCCGGGCAGATACTGTTCCCCGAAAATGGTCTTGTTGCGAATCTCCCCGTCATCCAGTATGCCCGACTCATCGAATATTATATTCTCGTTCTTCGGGCTCATGGGACTGGCCTTGGGATATTTTCCCATGCGCCAGTCAGAAATGAAGAGCTGGGCTATCTTCTCCTTCACGGTAAGCGACTTCACATAGGCCGCCGCCCGCTCCTCAGGCGCAAGCCTCCAGTCGTTCACCGCCGTCACTTCACCGCTCCCGTCGATGTCCTTGAAGACAAGTCCGTCTTTTTCAATCACGGCCCTGGAGACCGTACCGATGTCCGGCCCGCCCGGGTTTTTATATATTTTTATATTGTCAGAGGCTTTCTTTGCCATAACGATCGCTCCGCCTTTCCGAATGTCAATCCTATTTCATCGTAATATATCCCTTTTCGTCCGCTTTTATCGGAAATACCTCCATGAAATCCGTCACCAGCAGAATCAAC
>CAOOJO010000031.1:0-5216 GCA_948496895.1 uncultured Acetatifactor sp.
AGCTCACCCCCCAGGCCGTGGCGATGTAGGTGTTGGCCGGAACGATGACCTCGTCCCCGGGCCCCACCCCCAAAGCCAGCATGGCAAGGTGCAGGGCGGAGGTGCCGTTGTTCACGCCGCAGGCGTAAGGAACGCCCACATATTCCGCGAATTCCCTGTCGAAGGCATCCGCGTACTTCCCGCCGGAGAAGGCGGTCTCCCGGCAGACCTTCTCTATGGCCTCCCTGTACTCTGCCTGATGGGCGATATAATCTCTCGTCAAATCGATGCGTCTGATATGTCCACTCATGTCCTTTCCTTCCTGTCGCTGTCTGCCCTATTCCCGCAGTGTCTCCCGGATTCCCGTCTCCCGGGCTTCCCGGCTGATGCCAGTCAACAACCCCGCGCCTTCCGTTTCCTGTCAGATGTTCTTTTTTATATAGAATTCCCGGAAAAGCCTTGCTATCTGCACCAGATAATTCACAGCTGTCCTGAATATCCTGACTGTGGTATTGTAGTCCTCCTGCCATTCCACCGGATAGTCCAGGATGTTCACGCCTCTCTTCTCCGCCCGCAGCAGGAACTCTATCATGTAGAACCAGCCATTGTCCTGGCTGCAGCCCTCCACCAACGCCAGGGCCGTCTCCCGCCTCACGAAGGTGAATCCGCAGATAGCGTCCGTGGACTTCATGCGCAGGAACAGCTTCAGCAAGATCAACAGCCCCTGAGAGGTGATCCTGCGGTACCATTTCCGCCCCCTGGTGTCGGATTCCCTGGCAAAGCGGCTCCCATTGAGATAGGCGATGTCCGGCCGCTCCTCAAATATCCGGATGGCCTCCCCCAGATGCCGGATATTGGTGGAAAGGTCGATGTCCATATAGCCCACCACATCGCCCACGGACTTCTCCACCCCTCTGCGGAAGGCCGCGCCCACGCCCCGGACCCCGATCCGCTCATACTGCACGGCAGGATATTTCCTGCAGAGCATCCCGGCTATCTGAGGTGTCTCATCCTCGGAGCCATTGTCCACGATGATAATCTCATAGTCCTGGAACCCGATGGATTCCAGGTACTCCACGGTGCGGGTGACGCCGCTCTCCAGCCGCAGTCTTTCATTCAATACGGGAAAAATAATCGTCCACTTCATTATGTCAGCTTCTCCACTCCTTCTATCACATAGCGCTGCCGCTTAAAGCCCATGTTCAAAAGCACGGACAGGTACTTCAGGATCAATGTCAGCATCACGGACATCATGAAGAACCCGAAGGACATCAGGGACATGATGGAAAGCCACCCCTCCACGGGGCGGTTTTTGCTGAAGATGGAATAGACCAGGTAGCCGAACATGATCAGAAGGGCTCCCAGCAGCACCACGCTCACAGCCAGGGAGAGCTTCTCCAGCACATTGGTGAAGATAATGATGGTGTCCGTGGCAAGGGCGCTCCGGTTCCCCCACTCCTCCCTGTTCTTATGTCTTTTCGTCAGTTCCTTATTGTCGTAGCGTATGGTATCCACCTGCAGCCCGCAGTTCATGTACATGGCTTTCCGGTACGGGATGTAGGAATTCATCTGGTTCACCCGGTTGACGGCCCGCCTGGAGACCAGCCGGAAGCGCTCCTGCCCCAGCTTCTCCCGGAACCGGTTCCCCCAGTTGTACACCAGGTAGAAAAGCCTGGAGCTTAAGGGAATCCCGAACCTGGGCGCCGCCGCCACCACATCGCAGCCCTCCAGGGCCCTGTGGTATACCTCCATGATGAGGGAGGGCTCGAAATCCGGCTCGCAGGTATCGAACTCGAACAGGAAATCCCCCACGGCCAGATCCCTGCCCGCGTTCATGGCGCTTTCCGTGCCCTGGTAGAAGCTCAGATTGATCAGGCTGACCACGGGCTTGCAGGGCTCCTCCTCCAGAAAGGCCTTCACCTGCTCCACCGTGTCGTCCCCGCAGCCGTCGTTGACACAGACGATCTCATATTTTTCAAAATTCTCCCGCATCACCCCGCAGATCAGCTTCAGGAACTCCCTGATCCGCTTCCCCTCATTGTGGAGATAGATTACGCAGGACACAAAATTCTTTTCCTTATTCCGCAGCATTCCTCAGCATTCCATCCTTGCTCTCATTTTCGTCCAGAAACTCGTCCAGATCGTAGACCGTATTGATTTTGCCCGACAGCACGCTCAGGAAGGTGGGCTGACGGGTGGCGTACCGGATCACCGTAGGCCTGGAGTCGTCTATCTCGGAAGCCTTCAGGATGGGCTTCATGGAGAACAGCGACCTCTCATAGGTGAACCGATATTCCTCCCTGACATACTTCCTGGCCAGAGCGGACATATACTCCCAGGCGCTCTTGGGCTGTCTGTCGCAGGTGTTGCAGTTTCCCAGCCGCCCTCCGCAGTCCGCGCCCTCCATGCAGGAGAACCGCGGCACGGTGTCATGGCTGGTCTTGTGGGGCGTGAAGGTGACGGAGGTCAGGGAATGGTACCCCGTCTTCCCGAAGGGCATGATGGAGAAAAAGGGGCCGTCCATCACCGTCAGCCCGATATCCCGCAGGCGGTCATATGCCCTGCAGAGAATAATCTCGCACAGCTCATATTTGATGCGGAAGGGTTCGAACTCCCCGCCCGACCCGGCCTCCACCAGCCCCAGCACCTGGTTCACCGAGGCATAGGTGGCGTTCAGCACAAAGGGCGCCTCATAGCGCTCCTCCTTCCCCTGGCACAGGGCATGGACCTCATACCGTCCTCCCGCCTCCACAATGCGGGTGATCTCCCTGCCGCAGAGCAGCTCCACGCCGCTGTGCTTCCCCAGCTCCTCCAGGAAAAAGTCCCGCAGGATATGGGCGTCATAGGTATATTCCTCCGTCAGGAACGCCCCGTCGCAGCTTCCCTCCCGAAAATACCGCTCCACCGGCAGGGGCTCGCAGGGAATCCCCGCGTCCCTGCAGAATTTCATGAACTCCCTGGCGTCCGTCCAGGAAAAGTGGCTGGAGGTGGCGTACACCTGCTGGAACCGGTCGTGGATGCAGAAGGAATAGTCCTCCACGAACCGCCTGAAATATCCCGCGCTCTTCTGGGCCGTAGCCAGGGAGCGGGGGTAGTGGTATCCCATGTGCACCCTGGCCTGGTTCACGTAGGTGGCCCTGGAAAACGGGGCCTCGTCCATCTCCAGCACCGCCACCCGCTGCCCCTTCCGCCCGCAGTACAGCGCGGCGTACAGGCCGTACAGGCCGGCTCCGATTATGATCTTATCTACTACCATTTAAGCCCTCTCTCTTTTTTCCGCGCTGACCCTGGTCAGGCGGTCTTCGAAATCCCGTTTATCCTTGGCCGCCAGCACCTCCAAAATCATGCCCGCAAAGAAGGATTGGATTCCCGCCAGCACCATGAACCCGCAGACGATCAGCGTGGGGAAGCGGGGCACCAGCCCTGTGTCCAGATACTCCATGAGAATAGGGAGCATCAGCAGGAAGGCCGCCGCCACCAAAAGCAGACAGAGGGCGCTGAAGAAACGGGCCGGCCTGTAGTTGCGGTACAGCTGCAGCATCTTCCGGATGACCCGGAAGCCGTCGCTGTAGGTGTTCAGCTTGGACACGCTGCCCTCCGGCCGGTCTCGGTACTCCACCACCACATTCTCCACCTGCATATTATAGTTCACCGCATGGATGGTCATCTCCGTCTCTATCTCAAAGCCCTTGGAAAAGACCGGGAAGGTCTTCACGAACTCATAGCTGAAGGCCCGGTAGCCTGTCATGATGTCCTTGATGTCCGTGTGGAACAGCCCGTTGATGCCCATGCGCATAAGGCTGTTGCCGAAATTGTGGAAGGGCCGTTTGTTCTCCGTAAAATAGGTGGAGGAGAGCCTGTCGCCCACCACCATGTCCGCGCCCCTCTCCAGGATTCGATTCACCATCTCTCTGGCACAGTTCAGCGGATAGGTGTCGTCCCCGTCTATCATCAGATAGCACTGGGCGTCGATCTCCCGGAACATCCTGCGGATCACGTTCCCCTTGCCCTGCTTGTACTCCCGGCGCACCACCGCCCCCTCCGCCCTTGCAAGCTCCGCCGTCCTGTCGGTGCAGTTGTTGTCATAGACATAGACCGCGGCCTCGGGCAGCGCCTCTCTCACGTCCCGCACCACCTTGGCGATGGTCTGTTCCTCATTATAGCAGGGAATCAATACCGCTATTCTTTCCATGTGCCATTCCTCTTTCCGTTTAATCTTTCATCGCTCAGCCGCCATTGTCCCGTCAGTAATACGTCCCGCCCAGGAGCATGTCCCGGAAATAGAAGATCCCGCAGAGCACATGGCACAGATACGCGGCCCACTGAATCAGTAGCCCCACCCTCCGCCGCCGGAGGGGCTGCCCCAGCTCCCGGGCGGTAGTCCGCAGCAGCAGCAGCAGGGAGCCGAAGTGGCAGAAGAAGATACCGTACATATAGCCCCAGGAAAAGTTGAAGTCCACCTTCCGGAAGCCCTTTTCATAGAGCAGGAACGCCTCCGCGAAGCTTACCAGGTACAGCAGCCAGGAGAAGCGCATCAGGCCGTCCTTCCTGCACTCCCGCCAGTTCAGCGCCAACACCACCAGGGGGAATCCTATGGCCAGGCAGATGCCCAGGGGGATGTTGTCGCAGTAGTCCGCCCATACCTCCCCGAAGCCAAAACCCAGCCCCCTCTCCTGCCCCTCCTCGGTGGCCACGAACACGCCCTTATACTGGTACAGCAGATCCAGGAACGTGGGGACGAAGCAAAGCCCCAGTCCCACCGTAGGGCGGAAGTTCCGAAAGCCCGCCCGCAGCAGACGATACACCATCAGCAGGCCCGCCGCGCTTACCAGCGCCAGGGTGAAGCTGGGCTTGGTCATGGTGGCTGCCAGCAGAAAGAGGGAGAACAGTACATAGTCCCGGACCGCGCCGCCCTTCTCATAGACAGGCAGCAGCTTCACATACCACAGGAAAGCCAGAATCGCGAAGGGCCTGGCCGCCATATAGGTGGCATTGTGGAAGGGATTGGCGGAGAACACGCCCACATACCGGAACCGGATGCCCGGCAGATAGATGCCCCTGGGCGGATACAGCATGGAGAGGAAGAAGAGGGAGACCGCCAGCAGACTGATCATCACCCGGGGAAGAAAACGCCACACAGCGGCCCCCTCCCCCGCGCCCTGAGACCGGGCCTTCCCCCCGTCCCGGCGGCGGGCCGCCCTGGCACGAAGTCCCTCCTCCAGCCCGGGCAGCGCCCG
>CAOOJO010000031.1:5226-14013 GCA_948496895.1 uncultured Acetatifactor sp.
TAGTTGAGGGCCAGCTTCATCACCACCATGGCCAGGCCGTTGAGCAGCATGGTGGCCAGGGCTACGGACAGCTCCGGGGACGCAAACAGGTGAATCAGCGCCGCCAGCTTGAAAAACACAGGATAGGGAAAGCTGTAGCCGCTTTCCAGGCCCTGCATCTCCAGGATATAGGCCGCCATGTCAGAGTCCACGTCCCAATAGGTCTGCCCGTAGAACAGCTGCAGGGTGACCGCCGACGCCAGCGCCAACAGCGCCGTGAACGCCGCCGCGTCTATGACCCGTATCCTCCTTTGGTTCTTCTCCGCACGATTCATATCCATACCCCTGGCGCGCTTCAGCGCGCATGCCAATCCCTTCCGGCCTTGAAGCCTTTCCGTTCCACTGTTATTTCCGGTAATAGGCCACTATCTTCTTCACGGCGGCAATGACGTCATCCACGTCTTCGTCCGTCAGGCTGTAGAACAGCGGCAGGCTCATGATCTCCTGATAAAGCTTCTCCGCGTTGGGGCACAGTCCCTTCTCGTATCCCAGCTTCTCATAATAGGAGTGCCAGTAGACCGGCAGATAGTGCACCTGGGAGTAGACGTTCTCCGCCCGCAGCGCGTCGAAGAACTGCCGCCTGTCGCAGGTAAGCCCCTCCGGCCGCAGCCGCAGGATATACAGATGCCGCACCGTGTCTGACTCCGGTATCTCCCGCTGCACGATGACCTCGGGAATCTCCCCCAGGGCCGCGTCATACCTGGCCACGATCTCCTTTCTGCGGGCCGCGAACCTGTCCAGCTTCGAAAGCTGGCTTATCAGCAGCGCCGCCTGGATGTCCGTCAGCCGATAGTTGAAGCCCAGCTCCACCTGCTCATTGTACCACAGGGCATCCGTGGGGTGCACCATCTCCTCCCGGTTGCGGGTGATGCCGTGGGCCCGCAGGCGCAGCAGCCTGCGGTAGATTTTCTCATCATTGGTGGTGACCGCGCCGCCCTCGCCGGAGGTGACGGTCTTCACCGGATGGAAGCTGAAACAGGTCATGTCCGCGATGCTCCCCACAGGCCGTCCGCAGTACTTCGTGCCGATGGCATGGGCCGCGTCCTCAATCAGCGTCAGGCCGTGCCTCCGACAGATCTCCTGGATTTCCCTGTGCTCAACGGATTGACCAGTGTAGTCAACCGCTACGATTCCTTTGGTGCGGGGCGTGATCAGCCTCTCGATGGAGGCGGGGTCGATATTGTAGGTCTCGGAATTAATATCCGCGAACACCGGCTTCGCGCCGCAGTACAGGACGCAGTTGGCCGACGCGGCGAAGGTGATGGGGCTGACGATGACCTCGTCCCCCTCCTGAAAGCCTGCCGCCAGCGCCGCCAGGTGGAGCGCCGCCGTGCCATTGCTCACCACCACGGCATAGTTGGCTCCTGTAACCTCACAGAGCTTCCGCTCCGCCTCGGCAATCATGGGGCCGCAGGTCAGGTCGCCGTTCCTGAGCACCTCCGCCACCGCCCTTATGTCATCCTCGTCAATCCACTGCCTTCCATAGCCAAGCGGCGTCTCCCGCACCGGGGTGCCGCCGAATATCGCCAATTGCTCCATTCCCATGTCTCCTTCATCCGTCCCCCCGCAAAGCCTCCGCCGGAGGACAGCCTGTTTTGCCCTATCATAACATAACATCCCTGAAAAGGCAATTTTTAACAAAATATTTTATAACTCGTGCTTCTGCTTGTCCTCCACGGAAATGTCCCTGCCCAGCTGCGCCTCCAGAATCTTCAGCTCGCTTTCCGCGGCCACGGTATGCCTGCACCCTGCCGGCATGACAATCACGTCCCCGGGGGACACCTTCCTCTCCACTCCATCGATCACGGCCCTGCCCCGGCCGCTCATCACCGTCCAGACCTCGTCCCGGTGCTCGTGGCTGTGGTAGTGCAGGGCATGTCCGGGCAGAAGGACTATCTTGATGGTCAGGCTGTCCTCCTGCACGTCCAGAACCGTGAAGCTCCCCCAGGACTTCTCCGCGTACATGACCTGCTGCTCTATCTTTTCCACAAAGGGCTTGATATAGCTGCTCTGCTCCTTGTCCGATATCAGGATGCCGTCGCCGCTGGCGGCTATCACCATATCCCTGCAGCCCATGCACAGGATGGGGATGTTCAGCTCGTTCACCACATGGGTGTTCTCGCAGGTCTCGTTCAGGGTGACCCGCCCCAGGGCCTCGTCCGCCATGGCCTCGGAGAAGGTGTTCCAGGTGCCCAGATCCTTCCACTGGCCCCCGAAGCGCAGCACCCGAATCTCCTTCTCCCGCTCCGCCACCGCATAGTCGAAGCTGATCTTCTCCATCTCGCCGTAGCGGGCGTATAAATCCTCATAATCCGTGAAGTCCAGCCGCTCGTGGGCCTTCCTCAGCAGATACCCCAGCCGAAAGGCGAACACGCCGCCGTTCCAGAGGGCTCCCTGGGCGATATAGGCCCGGGCGGCGGCCACATCCGGCTTCTCCCGGAAGGTAAACACGCCGCTTACCCGCTCATTGGATGCCGGGATGATGTAGCCGTATTTCTCGCTGGGGTAGGTGGGCTCTATGCCCATCAGGTACAGGTTCGCCCCGCCCGACCGGGCCATCTCCGTCAGCTCCTTCAGCGCCTGGAAGTAGGAGGCATCCACGTAAGGGTCTACCGGGCACACCACCACAGCCTCGTCTTCCTTCACGCCCTCCACGTCCCGCAGATAGCTGGCGGCCAGGCAGACCGCCGGAAAGGTGTCCCGACGGCAGGGTTCCACGCAGATGTTCACCCTGTCTCCCAGCTGGTTCTTGATCAGGCTCACCTGCTTCCTGCCGGTGGCGATGGTGATCCGCGCCCCGGAATCCACCTCGGATATCTGGCGGTAGACCCGGCCCAGCATAGACTCGAAGCCCCCCTGGCCATCGGAGAGCATCCGGATGAACTGCTTGGAGCGGATGTCATTGGACAGGGGCCACAGGCGCTTGCCGCTTCCTCCCGACAGTAATATAATATTCATTTCCAAACCTCCTTGTCTGCGCTGCCCTTCGGCATTCCGATGAGACGGAATTCCCTTTAAATCCGCCGAAGCCCCGCCCTCTCCGGGAAGGTCACAGCAGCGCGCCGCACAGCTCCAGGGCCGCGGCTATCACCTTGTCCATGTCGTAGTACTTGTATCCCCCCAGCCTGCCGCCGAAGATGACCTTCTCATCAGCCTCCGCCTTTGCCCTGTATTGCTCATACAGGGCATTGTTCCTCTCGTCGTTCACGGGATAGTAGGGCTCGTCCCCCCTGTGCCACTCGCTGGAGTACTCCCTTGAAATGATGGTGGTGGGCTGCTTGCCGAACTCGAAATGCTTGTGCTCGATAATCCTGGTGTAGGGGACCTCCCGCTCCGTGTAGTTCACCACAGCGTTGCCCTGGAAGTTCTCCATCTCCAGCTCCTCGGTCTCGAAGCGGACGCTGCGGTACTGGAGGACGCCCAGGGAATAATCGTAGAACTGGTCGATCATGCCCGTGTAGATAATCCTGTCCGCCAACGCGTCCAGCTCCTCCCTGTGCTCCAGATAGTCCACGTTCAGGCGCACCTCGGTGCCCTCCAGCAGCTTCTCCACGAGCCTGGTGTAGCCGCCAATGGGGATGCCCTGGTAGCGGTCGTTGAAGTAATTGTTGTCATAGGTAAAGCGCAGGGGCAGGCGCCTGATGATGAAGGCGGGAAGATCCCGACAGTCCCGGCCCCACTGCTTTTCAGTATACCCTCTGATCAGCTTCTCATATACATCCCGGCCCACCAGAGAGAGGGCCTGTTCCTCCAGGTTCTTCGGCTCCGCAATGCGCAGATCCGCAATCTGGGCCGCGATGATGTCCCGGGCCTCCCGGGGCGTGGAGATGCCCCACATTCTGCTGAAGGTGTTCATGTTGAAGGGCAGGTTGTAGACCTCCCCTTTGTAGCGGGCTATGGGGGAATTGACATAGTTGTTGAATTCCGCCAGCCGGCATACGTAATCCCATATCTTTTTGTCCGAGGTATGGAAAATGTGGGCGCCGTATCTGTGCACCTGGATGCCGTGGATCTCCTCGCAGTATACATTCCCGGCAATATGGTTCCGCCGCTCCACCACGAGGCAGTTCCTGCCCTTTTCCCTGGCCTCCCTGGCGAAGACCGCGCCGAACAGGCCGGCTCCCACGATCAGATAATCATATTTCATTCTGTCCCTCCTTCGAAGGCTGGTTTTGGTTGGTTCTGTTCTCTGAGACTTTCTTATTATAACAGATTGTGGGGGGAATTCCAACTTATAAATCGGCAATGCGGGACGGATTCCGAAAGGTTTTGACAAAATTGCTTGAAAAAGAAGAACCCCTGAAAGCCATGCGTCTCTCAGGGGTTCGTTCTTCATGCGTTTTGTGAAAATATTCACTGATTGAATCCATTTATAGTGTAGCATATCAGGGGGTGGTTTGCAAGAAAAAAATTCGATTTTTTGGGATTTTTTTGCGGTTTTTATTTGGGCTTTTTGTTCTTTTTTCGGCCTTGTACACGAAAGCAGCGGCTTTAGCCAAAGCTAATGCCGCTGCTTTCGAATTCCCCTTTTACGTTTCTATTATAAGACGAAACGGACTTCATGTAAAGAGATTTTCATCGACAAATTTTGACATTTCTATCAAGCACATTTTTGTCATGTTCCTTCCTGGGATGAAAACAGGACTGCCCGTTCATTTTCCGCTGTTTTGATTTCGGATAGAGGAGTGGGAGCGGGAATTTCCTCCCCATCTTCTTCCAGCCCATTCAGGACACAGCCGAGAAGCTCCCTTGCCGATAAAAGGGCGTCGTCATCGTTCGTTCCGCTGGTAGCGCATTTTAAGTCGGGAAAATCAATGGCTATTTCTTTTCCGGGTTCGTAGGTGAAAATTGCGGGATAGAAGTAACGTTCAGTTCTTTTCATAAAAGAAAGCTCCTATAAGGGTGTGTACTGTGTGTCTTAAAAGTTCTATCTACTGCAAAGTCGGAATACCCCTATATCCTATCCTAAGCTTTGCCCCATTATTCTTCACTTAGTAATTCATGGGGACAGTGGATTTTCGTAATGTTATAGAGAAACTCGCCTTTCCAGATAATACCACATTCCTTACATCTAGTTCCTTCATAGGTTTCTATTACACAACTCCCATCGTCAGATTTTTTATGTATCTGGACGATACCTGATACAATATCATGTTCCAAACAAGATGAATCTTCATACATAGAATCCATAGGATATATTTCACCAGTATTATCCGCAAACTGTTCATTATACAAAATATCCACCACAGGTATGCCATATCCTTCTTCTGCATAATTGTATGTCCAAAAATTACCGCCATCTATAGAATCTTTTGCCGCATCTACAATTGCATCTTTAACATGATGCACATCTGGATATGCCAACGATGTCAATGAATCCAGAAATACTAAAAGGCTAAAGACACATATAGCTATTATCCTTTCCCCACACCTTGGGTGCTTCTTATCCTTCATCAAAGCTATTCTTTTGTAAATTTCCTCGCTGCCACCCTCGGAAGCACTGCCGAATGAAAGCCGTATTCCACTACACTTTTTGTTCCTGTCCAGCAAGCTTATGTATGTCTGACATTCCTCTTCTGTGCATCCTCTGATTACGCTCTCATCGCAAGCGGTTTCACACAAATATCTTAGTTTTCTATTCAGAATATATATCAATGGGTTAAACCAATGGAGACAACAGACAAATTCCAGCAACAGCTTTACCCATAAGTCCATCCTGACTATATGCATCATTTCATGCTTCAGAATCCAATACAAATCACCCTCTGCATATTCCTTTTGCAAAACAATGACAGGCTTGATTGTACCAAGCGTAAACGTCTCATTATCGACTCGTGTCCAGACAATTTCCGGGCTACGCCTGTACCAAACCTTCTCTTTCAGACGCTTTAATGTCTGTTCCAGATTTTTATCCTTACAATCTATGGACAATGCATGAAACCTATGGCTTTTAGCCACAAATTTTCCTGTCCGAATAATCAGGAGTATAACTGCAATAGCAAACCATATCACCATTCCCAGTGTTAATAACCGATATTCCTTTGTGTGATAAGCAATTTCATTCGTTTCAATATCGGCAACGTTAATCAGGCCTCTTGCTTCGGTCGCTATCTCTCCCGGCCAAAAAAGCTCGATAATAGTCCTATACATTCCCTTAATCCATATCCAAGGCACTGTATAAACTAGCATCACTATCATCAGGGCCCTATATTTCAGACTTTGCGTTACAGATTTTCCCAATATCCTTTCCCAGCATAAATATCCAATAAACAGGGCACTTCCCGCAATCGACATTAAAAATATATATCCCATCGTCTTTACCCTTATCTCTCCATAAGTATTTGAATGGAATTAGCGGCCCGCTAATGCAGAAGCCGCCAATTTCAAATTTTCTTTATCCCCCATATATCAGTGCCAATGATAGCAAGCAGGATGCCTATCTGATAGGTGCTATCCCACTAACCCATTTTAATTTTCTTAATCATTTAGTGAACATCCGCATGCGGACATTTAGCAAATTCAGCAATAGAATCCAAATCTCCCAACCAAATCGTATTACAATATATACACTGCGTACTATAATATGTCTTTACGGTACATCCGCCACTGCTGTTCTTCACATGCGTCTGATAATACCCTTCTACAATTTTATGCTTAAGGCAAATTACACGCGGACTAATCCCGCTCACCGGCGTAACATTCCCATCCATATCCACGAACTGCTCATCATACATAACAGCGCCATGCTCCGCGCACTCGCAGCTTGCTTCATCGTGAGGTTCCGCAGGGCACGCGAACGCTGTGACGGATTCTGCCAGCAGCATGAACGCAGCGAGGCCTGCGACCATTGTCCTCTTCAACTTCTTCATCTCTCTTACTTTCATAACTAAATTCACCCTTTCTTTTACAAATCTTTCGTGTTCCTGCCTGCCACCGGTTCGGCCCTTCGCCTGTCCGGCGGCGCGTTCCTCTTTCGTACAGTCCCGGAACCCATTGCATCCCAATCGATCCGGGCCTCGAAGACGCCTCGCAAATCCCAGCGGCATTGGCCGCCATGGAACCCTGGCCCCTCCTGCCGCGCGATGTCCGCCGGACCTTCCTTTCCGGGGAAACGTCCGGCATCGCTCGGCACGTGTTCTGCCTGATGGTACGGATGACCCTCCACCTGAGGCATCGAGCCATCCGCATCCGCTATTTCCTTTTCAGCTTCTTCATCAGGCCGTCCAGCAGGCTCTTGCTCTCGCTGTCGATCTCTTTGTTCCCGGTAAGAGCGGCAAAGAAATTCCCGTACTCCCCGCCATAGAGATCATCCAGCAGCTCCTGCGTCTGTACCTGCAGCAGCTCCTCCTGGGTCAGCGCCGCCTCTACGTAGGCGCGCTTCCGGCTGACGATGCCCTTTTCCTCCAGGCGGAACAACAGAGTGTTCAGGGTCTGCCTCTTCCATTTCTTTCCCCTCTCTGTCATCACGTCCAGAAGTTCTCTGGTCTGCATCGGCTCGGTGCGCTCCCACAGCACCTCCATGACTTCACGTTCTGCTCCTGTTATTTTGTGATTAGCCTTCACGCTTCATTCACCTCCTTTTCCTGTACACTTCCATGTTACTGCATTCAAATAGTCTTGTCAAAGCATTCTTTTCAAGTTTCGCAGTATTTTACTGTATTTTACTGTTTTTTCTCTAAAAAGAATCCTCTGACGCCTCTGAGCGGCCTCGGCAGACATCAGGGCGTGCAGACGCCGCGCTTGCGGAGTATCTCCTTCAGGCCGTTGTAGGCCACATCCAGCTCTCCATTGCGGATCCGCAGCTTCCGGTTCTCCCTGTCCAGCTCATCGTTCCGGGTATAGAGTTCGCCTACCTTTTCCCGCAGCCTCGCAATCTCCATATCCTTTTCCTTCATCCTGGCACGCACACCAGTTCCGCCGTCTTTGGACAGCGCACATAATAATTTTGACAAAACTTTTCCCTCCTTTTTTTGCTGATTACACTTACGTAATCATTGTGCATCATTTATGCCTCTTTGTCAATCCCTAAAGCGAAAAAAGTCAATAATAGTCGAAAAATGTTTTGAAATTTCAGGAAACGCAAAATTGGCGGCCCTGTAAAACAACAATGCCGCCAACTTTCCTCTGAGATGTGCTTTTCTGCCGCAGGCGCGCAATAGTCCCCTGAACCCCTATGCCCCGTCCAATCCTCTGTCGGCGTTCCGGGCGCCTATTTCAACAGCTCCTCGTAGCTTGTCCCCAGCTCGTTCTTTATCCCCCGCAGCTGCTGCACGTATACATGCTGCACGCCGCGCTCAATCTTCACCAGGCATTCCCTGGTAATCGCGATTCCCCGCAGATCCAGCATGCGGACAAGCTCTGTCTGCCCTATTCCTTTGGCAAGCCTGATTTCCCTAATGTTCTTCCCTATGTTCCCGTTTTTGTCCTGTTTTATCTTCTGTATCAAAACTGCACCTCTGCTCTGTACCATTTCTGGTCCATTTTTTCTTTTATTTTATCTCAAAAGCGGAATGCAATGGGACTCATATGGGTCCTTTTCGGGCAAAAGATTGCCAGGAAACATGAAAATTTATCGTTTCTTATCAGGAAAAGCAGAAAACGACAAGAAAAAGGCGGTCATCTGCCGCCTTTGAACTACAGGTGTCACTCAAACCGTACTGTTTCCAAAAGCTTCCGGATGTCCTCTACGCTAAGCCACTCTGTATTTTTTCCAGAACTGTAAGAAAAGCCCTCCGGCACCTTTTTGCC
>CAOOJO010000032.1 GCA_948496895.1 uncultured Acetatifactor sp.
GGCTTCTCCAGCATCCCAGCCAGATCCTCCGCCAGCCCCTGGCGCAGGGCAGCCCTCACGTGCCGCTCCCGCGCTTCGGCGGTGTCTAGCATCTTCTCCACGTCCCCCAACTCCACGTTTTCCCGGACGGTGAAGGAGTACCTTCCGTAGTCCTGGAAGACCACGCCAAAGTACCGCCGCAGCGCATCGGGGGCCAGGTGGGCTATGTCCCGGCCATCTATGAAAATCCGTCCGGAGTCCGGCTGGTACAGCCCGCATAGCAGCTTCACCAGCGTGGATTTTCCCGAGCCGTTATGGCCTACCAGGGCCGTCCGCGTCCCGGGGGGCAGCGCAAAGCTCACGTCCCGAAGGGCCGGTTCCTTCTGGCCCGGGTAGGTGAAGGTCACATGCTCAAAGCGGATGCCCGGCCCTGCTGCCTCCTGGGTTCCCTTTTTTCCGGCCAGGGCCTCCTTTTCCGTTAAGGCCATTTTCCCTACCGGGGGCTCCTCCTGATCCGTTAAGCCCATTTTCCTTGCCGGGGGCTCCTCCTGATCCGCCAGGGCCATTTTCCTTGCTGGGGGCTCCTCCTGATCCGTTAGGCCCATTTCCCCGGCCGGGGCTTCCTCCAGTTCCATAAAGGCCATATAGTAGCCCACGAAGGCCGCCCGCCTTTGCAGCTCGGAATACTTCTCCCCCAGGGAGCGGAACGCCCCTGCCATCTGCTGCAGGGAGCCCGCCAGGGCGACGAACAGCCCCAGTGTGGCCTTGCCCTTCAGCAGGGCATCTGCGGAAAACAGCAGCACGATGGCCATCCAAAGCACCGTGGCCATCTCGCCCCAGGAATAGACCAGCTGGAACTGCACCGTGCGCCTGTACCGCTCCCTTACGATGCCGTCGGACAGCTCCTTCCTCTTCTTCAGGAAATAGGGGACGGCCCCTGCAACCCTCAGGTCGTAGAGCGTCTCCCTGGCGGCCAGGGCCTTTTCGTAGCTCTCCATCAGGCGCTCGTCCAATGTCTGGCCCTCGTACAGCTCCATCATCAGGCGGATCCGCTTCAGGTCAAAGAACAGCACGGCTCCAAAGGCGGCCGTCCCCAGAAGCAGGCACCAGACAGAGAGGCTGGCGAAGACAGCTCCGTAGCAGAAGACGCTGACCAGCTCCGAGATCGTCTCCAGAAGGATGGTGAAGAATTCCAGGATATGCTCCTGGGGCGCGTCCCCCGCCCGCTTTATGGCGTCCATGGCCTCCGGGGACTCATAGGCCGCGTAGCTGATTCTGGTGAACTTGTCCAGCAGCTTTTCCGAGAAATGGCCGTAGAGCTTTTTCCGCATCCTCTGTTTGCCGATGCTGTTCCCGTAGGCTGCCAGGAAGGACAGCAGGGCCACCCCCGCGAAGCACAGCATCTCCCGCAGGAGCCTTCCGTCCCTGGAGACGGCGGCGTCCAGAATCCTGCCGCGGAAGAGGATGGACAGGGGGCCTGAGAGCGCAAGGAGCAGCATGGTGAGCAGATACCAGGCCGTGTCCGCCCCGCAGGCACGGAAGACGGATGCGACTATTATTTTTGTTTTGCTTTTCCTCATGACTGTCCCTCCGTGTACCATCTGCTCTGCATGTCATAGAGCTTCCGGTACTCTCCCCCTTTTGCCATCAGCTCCTCGTGGCTGCCGCATTCCGCGATAGCCCCGGCCTGCATCACGGCGATTTTGTCCACCTGCCTGCACAGGCCCACCCGATGGGAGATGATGATCGTGGTGCGGCCCTTGGCCAGGCGCAGGAATTCCTCCAGGATCCGGTTCTCCTGGAGCGGGTCCAAAGCGGAGGTGGGCTCGTCCAGGATGACCAGCTCCCTGTCTGCAAAGAGCACCCTGGCCAGGGCCAGGCGCTGCTTCTGCCCTTCCGAGAAGGTGGGGCCGCCGAACTCCCTTCCCAGAATCCTGCCGTATTCCCCAGGAATTTTACTGTCTGCCCCAGCTCCCTCCTTCCTCCGGTCTCCGCTGCCTTCCTGCCTTCTGTCGTCTTCCCAATTTCTGTCTTCCCGATTTGTGCTGTCTATCTGATTTCCGCTGTCTTCCCAGACCTGCGCTTCGTCAAGAGCTCCCTCCATGTCCACCCGTCTCAGCGCCGCCCTTATGCGCTCTTTGTCTCCCGCCCGGTCTATGTCCGCCAGGGCGATGTTCTCCTCCAGGGAAAGATTGTACAGGGCGAAATCCTGGGTCAGGAGCGCCGTGCGGCTGTACAGGGATTCCTTCCGGATCGTCCGTAAGTTTTTTCCGTTATAGCGGATTTCTCCCCGCTCCGGCTCATAGACGCCAAGCAGCAGCTTCACCAAAGTGGTCTTCCCGCTTCCGTTGACGCCCACCAGGGACACCACCTGGCCCTGTCGGATCGTCAATGTGGCGGCCTTCACTGCCTCCTTTTCGCTGTGGGGATAGCGGAAGCTTATGTCTTTCAGCTCGATGGACTCGATTGCCCCGGACAGCTCCTGTGGTGCAGCAGATTCCGCCGATTCCGCTGCTTCCGCCTCCTGTCTTTCTGGGACGCCGCTGTCTATGAATGAGAAATAATCCGCTGCCAAGCCCACGAAGCCCGGGATTTTCCCAGCGGAGCCGAAAAAGTTACCCACCACATCCTGGACGCTTACAAATGCCACCAGGCACGCGCCGAATATGGGGGCGGATATGGCACCGTCCCTAAGCAGCCACAGGCAGAGGGCCACGCCAGTGAGATAGCCGCATGTCTTTACGGCATCGCAGAGCAGGCGGTAGCGACTCCTTTTCCTGTCCAGCCTCCACTGGGCCTCATTCACCCTGTCCCGCTCCTCCTTCCATCGGCCTGCCAGATACCCGGCAAACCCCATGACGCGCATCTCCCTGACGTTTCCCAGATTGGTGAACAGGGACCACAGATAGTCCCTCCCCCGCTTTCCCTGGGTGACGGCGGCCTCCAGGGCAAAGCTTTCCCTCTCCAGCAGCCAGTTGGACACAAAGAACTGGGCCACGCTGGCCGCGGCGATCGGCGGCAGCAGGGGATGGTAGGCCCACAGGGCGGCCAGCAGGGAAACGATACCTGCTATGGATGTGGTCAGGACGATCAGCAGCATGAAGATTCCGGGGATGCGGTCGTTCTGCACGCATTCCTCCGCCCGTTTCCTGCGGGCCATCGCTCCTTCGTCCTCAAACTGAATCAAGGGGAGCGCCGCGGTCGCGGCTGCAATGTGGTCCCTCAGCAGATACATGGCCTTCTCGTAGACTCCGGCGTTGATGCAGATGCTGGATAGGGAGCGGATGATATCGTATAGGACGAAATACAGAATCATGATTGCCGTATATACGTACAGCTTCGCTGTCTGCCCGCTCCCTGTCAGGCAGCCTTCTGCCGCTCCGAACAGGGCAGCGGAGAGCAGGGTCATCACCGCCGGGCGCAGGTTCTCCAGAATATAGGCCAGACTTGACAGAGCGCTTTCTATGGGTATTTTTTGGAAAAAGAATTTGATGATGCGCCAGATCACTTTTGTCGGTGCCATTGCTCCCTCCTTTTGCCCTGCTTTTCATAGAATGGACATTTGGTCTATTATGGTCACAGAAGGGGTCAGCGCGCAAGCACCGAGAATGGTTATAATGAAAGTCACCGCTTCAGGAAAAGGCCCGGCTCCGGGAGTCATGGCTCCGGGGCCGGGTTCCGCTGTCAGAATGGTATCGCCTGCAAGGTCGATTCTTCCGTGTCTATGCGCGAAAGCCCTCATAGATATAGTTCAGCAGCGTACCGTCAGGATCGCAGCCGTATTCCCAGAACATGATCCCTCCCAGGCCTTTTTGCAGGACATAGTCCGTCTTGGCGCGAAGGCTTTCCCCATCGTCATAGCTGATGAAGCAGTCCCCGTTGAACAGATAGGGCGCCTTGCCGGCATCGTCCCAGTAGCGCCGATATCCGTTCTTGTCTATATACTTCTCCGCAAGCTCCTTGTATCCGGGGCCGCCTACCCCCACCGTTCCGGCTTCCCTGCCAAGGCCGTCCCCGCCGCCCTTCACTTCTTTCCAGACCCTTGCGTAAAAAGGGACTCCTACCACCAGCTTCTCAGCGGGCACTCCCGCCTCCTGGAACACCTTCACCGCCTTGTCCACGCATACGTCGAACAGGTTCGACGTCCCGGCATAGAGCGAGGCGTGGTGTCCCGTCACTTTGACGAAACCTCCCTGGAGGTCATAGGTCATCAGCTGCACATAATCCAGATATCGCTGTGCCTGGGCCATATCTGTGTGTTGCGTGAAATAACTGTCCCCGCCGGCCGCGATGGTCAGCATCCTGCACTCCCCCAGCGTGTCCAGCTCCTGGCGCAGCTTTTCCAGGAACAGGGTGAAATTCTCTTTGTCCCGTCTGTCGGCAGCGATTCCCGCCAGGGCAAAGCAGGGGTATTCCCAGTCGATGTCTATGCCGTCCAGCCTGTACTTGTCCACCAGGGCCGCAGCGCTCTTTGCCGCCTTCTCCCTGGAGGTCTCCGTCATAGCTGCCTGGGAGAAGCCGTCCGCGCTCCAGCCGCCCACGGAAAGGATGATCTTGATCTCTGGATGAATCCTGCGGATGCGCTCCAGCTCCGCCTCCTTGCCGACCCCTTCCTCCCATACCACTTCATTGTCCCGGATGTGGCCAAAGGCGATGTTGATCACGTCCAGCTTCTGGATGTCCTCTTCCCGCATCTTGCCTATATTCCTGGTGCCCACATAACCAATCACTTTTTTCTTGTTCATAACCGCTAATCTCCTCTCTTCGCCGCCTCGCAGTCTGTGATGTTTTCCTATATTCATATAATACATTACTATCAGCACATGTCAAGAGCCTGACGCAGGGTAGATTTTCTTTCAATTTTCTTTCAATTCCCCCCAAAATATCAACTTCCCCATTCCCATCCCCCGGGAAATGTGGTAGAATGAAAAGGTATTTTTTGAAAAAATCAGGAGGCGGCAGAATGAAAATCGGTTTTGACAATGACAGATACCTGAAGATGCAGTCGGAGCACATCAAGGAGCGCATCGCCAAGTTCGGGGACAAGCTCTACCTGGAGTTCGGCGGCAAGCTCTTCGATGATTTCCACGCGTCCAGGGTGCTCCCCGGCTTCGCGCCGGACTCCAAGCTGCGGATGCTGATGCAGCTTTCGGACTACGCCGAGATAGTCATCGTCATCAGCGCCGCCGACATCGAGAAGAACAAGATACGGGGAGACCTGGGGATAACCTATGACGTGGACGTGCTGCGGCTGCGGGACGAATTCCTGAGCCGGGGCCTGTACGTGGGCAGCGTGGTCATCACCCATTACGCCGGGCAGCACAGCGCGGAGCAGTTCAAGGCCAAGCTGGAGAAGCAGGGCATCCGGGTGTACCTCCACTATACCATCGAGGGATACCCCGCAAACGTCCCCCTGATCGTAAGCGAGGACGGCTACGGGAAGAACGACTACATAGAGACCTCCAGGCCACTGGTGGTGGTCACGGCCCCGGGCCCGGGCAGCGGGAAGATGGCCACCTGCCTCTCCCAGCTCTACCACGAGAACCTCCGGGGCACCAAGGCCGGGTACGCCAAGTTCGAGACCTTCCCCATCTGGAACATACCCTTGAAGCACCCCATCAACCTGGCCTACGAGGCCGCCACCGCCGACCTGGACGACGTGAACATGATCGACCCCTTCCACCTGGAGGCCTACGGCGAGACCACGGTAAATTATAATCGGGATATCGAGATTTTCCCGGTGCTGAACGCCATCTTCGAGGGCATCTACGGGGAGAACCCCTACAAGTCCCCCACGGACATGGGGGTGAACATGGCGGGGAACTGCATCATAGACGACGAGGCCTGCTGCGAGGCCTCCCGGATGGAGATCATCCGCCGGTACTACGCCTCCCTGAACAAGGTGGTGCGGGACGGCACTTCCGAGACGGAGGTCTATAAAATAGAGCTGCTGATGAAGCAGGCCAAGATCACCGCCGCGGACAGGAAGGTCACCGTGGCCGCCAGGGAGCGGGCGGAGGCCCTAGGGGTGCCCACCGCGGCCATCGAGCTGGCGGACGGGCGCATCATCACCTCCAAGACCTCGGACTTCCTGGGGGCCTCCGCCGCCCTGCTGCTGAACGCCCTGAAATACCTGGCGGGGGTGGAGCACGATACAAAGCTGATCAAGCCCGAGGCCATCGAGCCCATCCAGGACCTGAAGGTGCGCTACCTGGGCGGGAAGAACCCCAGGCTCCACACGGACGAGGTGCTGATCGCCCTGGCCCTGGAGGCCTGCCACGACGACAATGCCAGGCGCTCCTTAGAGCAGCTCCCGAACCTTCGGGGCTGCCAGGTGCATACCTCGGTGATGCTCTCCGAGGTGGACATCAAGATCTACAAGAAGCTGGGGGTGGACCTGACCAGCGAGCCGATCCAGACAACAAGGAAGAAATATTAGAAAACGGAATCAGAAATGGAATCAGAAAAAGAGGAACCTCCGCAGGCCCATGCCCCGGAGGTCCTTTTTTATGATTCTCAAAATCTCAAAGCTTCTTCAGGAAATTCCCGTCCACCGTCACGCCCTCGTTGATCACGATGAACGCGTTGGGATCGTACTTGTGCACCACGGCCTTGAGCCTGGACACCTCGTACTTGGACAGAGTGATGTAGAGCATGTGGGACTGCTCGTAAGTATAGGCCCCCAAGGTCGTCCACTTGGTGAGGCCCCTGCCGATCTCCTCCATGATGGCCTTCTCCAGATCCACGTTGTTCAGCTTGGTGATGATATTGGCCTCCACGTTGATGTTCTGGATATGTACCTTGTCTATGGCCAGGGAGTGCACCGAGGCGAAGATCACGGAGTACACCACGATCTCAATGTCGAACAGGAAGAGGCAGATGACGTACAGGGACAGGTTCACGATCAGGTACACCTTCCCCACGCTGAAGTCCCTCCGCCACTTGGTGAGCAGCACGCCCACCACGTCCAGTCCGCCGCCGGAGGAGGCCATCCGCAGGATGATGCCGATTCCGGCCCCGGATATGATGCCTCCCACCACGCAGGCCGCCACGGTATCGTCCACCACCGGCACGATGGGCACCACGGACAGAAACACCGTCATGGCCGTGACGGTGACCAGGGTCTTCGCGAAGAACTTCCGCCCCATCCTGGTAAAGGCGATGACGAAGATGGGCACGTTGATGATATAGTAGATGATGCCCGCGATGTCGAAGCTGTGGAAATTCATGTGCAGGTATTCCACCAGCAGCGTCCTGATCACCTGACAGATGCCCATGAGCCCGCCCGAATACAGCTGGGCGGGCACCACGAACAGGTTCACGCCGATGGCGTACATCAGTGATGCCACGATGCAGGCCAGCGTCCTCTTGCCCTCATATACCATGTTCTCTCTGCTCATCTTATTCCAGCACCTGCTCAATCTTCGCCTTGAAATCCGCCGCCGACATGGCGCCCACATAGTTGGCCACAGGCTTTCCTCCCTTGAAGACCACGAAGGCCGGGATGCTGGAGATGCGGTAAGTCTGGGCTAACTGCATGTTCTCATCGATATTGCATTTCCCCACCTTGACCCGCCCCTCAAAGGCCTCCGCCATCTTGGCCACCACCGGGCCCATCATCCTGCAGGGGTTGCACCAGTCCGCGTAGAAGTCCACCAGCACGGGTTCGCTTGCCTGCAGGACCTCCGCATCAAAATTGTCTGCCGTAAATTTGTGTTCCATGCTACTACCTCTTTTCTGCACCTTTTCCGGTGCCATGTTGCATATCAGGCCTGTCCGTTTGCCCTCCGGTCAGCGCTCTGCCGCATCTGCGTCCACGCCCAGGGAACCGTCGGCATTCCGATGTCCGGTGTCCGCATTTCCGGCATCCACGGGATGGGAGATGTACTTGCAGATAGGGTTCCCCAGACATGAGAACTTCTCCTCGTACTCCGTCATCACGTTCCCCTCCATCAGGCGCGGGTCGCTGTGGAGGTCGTAGGTGACCTCGTCGGCCGCCCACCCCGCGGGCGAAAGCTCCTCCAGGGCGAAGTCGAACAGCTCCCTGTTGTCCGTCTTGAACTCCAGCCTGCCGCCGGGGTCCAGGATCGTCCGGAAGCGGGCCAGGAACTGGCGGGAGGGGAGCCTTCGCTTGGCATGCCTGTCCTTGGGCCAGGGATCCGAGAAGTTCAGGTAGATCCTGTCCACCTCCCTCGCCCCGAAGACCTTCCCGATGTCCTCCGCGTCCATCCGCAGGAACTTCAGGTTCGGCAGCTCCTCCGCCTCCATCTTGTGGACGGCCCGGATCAGGACGCTGGAGTATTTCTCGATGCCCACGTAGTTGATGTGGGGATGTCCCTTAGCCATAGTATGGATGAATTTCCCCTTTCCCATACCGATTTCGATGTGGATAGGATTTCCATTTCCGAACATCTCCCTCCATCTGCCGGGGCACTGGCATGTCAGCTCCTCCGGCACCACATAAGGGCTCCCGGCAATCGCCTCCCTGGAGCCCGTAATGTTGCGCAGTCTCATCTCCTATACTCCCTGTCAGGAATCTCCTGTTCCTTCTACCTATAAATGTACTGTAAAATCGGATGCTTGTCAATCCATGATTTCGGCCTTTTTCTCCTGGTATTCCCTGAGCCTTTCGTTCATCTGCTTCGCCTCCTCCGCCCTCTGTGCCCAGGTGATGGCCGATACCAGGGCGAAGATCAGGGCTATGGTGATGAGCATGACCGCCACGCTCTGGATCCGGTCGATCCGGTACCAGTGGAACCAGAAGCCTGCCCCCAGCACGATCCCGTTGATCAGAAGGTAGTGGATCAGGGTGCGGATTCCCATCTCCGCCTTCCCCAATGTCCTGTCCCAGGGATAGATCAGGCAGGTCAGGGCGCACAGGGCGGACACCGCCGGAATCTGCCACAGGACAGCCGCCTCCACCGTGTCGGTGGGCTCCAGGATCGTGGTGAACACCGCCACGGCGATCACCACGCAGGCCGTCACCCTGGAAAACGCATTGAATAGAAACCGTATTTTTCTCATATTGCTCCTCCGCGCGGGCCTATAATCCCAGTTTTTCCTTCAGAACCGGCACATACTGCCGGGAGACGATCAGCTTCTCCCCGTTCTTCATGGCCGCCTCAAAGCGTCCGTTGAAGGCGGGGCTCAGGCTCTCCACCTTGGCCAGGTTGATCACCGTGGACTTGGAGGCCCGGAAGAAATCCGTGCCGGCCAGCCGCTCCTCCAGCTCGTACAGCTTCAGCTTCGTCTCGTAGACCTCCTTTTCCAGATAGGCGAACACCCTGTTGTCCACGGCCTCGAAATAGTAGACCGCGGACGGCGGTATCCGGAACAGCCGCTCCTGTCTGGAGACGGTGAGCTTCTCCCGCCCCGCCCGCAGGGCGTACACCAGCTTCAGGAGCTGTTCGTCCATCCCTCTGCACCGGATGATGATCTCCTCTTCTTCCCCTTCCGGCAGATCCTGTATCGTAATCTTCATTCCCGTCCCCCTGACTTAAGTCTGCCCCCGGAGCTTCCCTCCCGGGACCGTTCCCTCTCTCAGCGCAGCTTCCTGCGCCTGCTCAGGGCCGCTCCGGCCACAATGGCTATTATAGCATAAAGCAGCAGGATCGCCACCTGTTCTCCCAGGGAAAATTTATGCTCCCCTGCCATGACGCTGATTCCCATGGCCTCCCGGAAAATCTCCCCCGCCCCCTGGGGCATTCCCGCAAAGGCTTCCACGATGGCCTCCTGGGTGCAGACCTCCCGCATCATGGACGCGCCGTGGAGCACGGGCAGGCACTTCAGGACCGACTGTACCGGGGCGGGCAGGGAATCCATGGGCAGGTAGATCCCTCCCACGAAGCCCACCAGCGTGCCGACGATCGTCAGCAGGCCGCTCCAGGCGCTGCTGTTGTGGACGGACAGCGCGAACAGGTAGGCGATCGTAGCGAAGACGAAGGTGTTCAGGGCGATCATGCCCCCAAGCTTCAGCACGCTCCCCGCCCTCAGCAGCCCGTATCCCTGGAGGGCGAAATACCCCTCCCCCGCCGCCAGGGTCAGCAGGCACATCCCCGTCCCCACCAGCCATGCGGACAGGATATAGCCCAGGGAGAGCTTCAGCCTGCTCACCGGCGTCACATAGAACGCCGCCAGACGCTTCTCCGTCTCGTCCTGCACCATGATCCCCGTCACCGTGAGGGTCACCGTCACCGCATTGACCACCAGGATCCCCGCCAGGGTCCAGAGCTGGATCAGATAGGCCGCGTTCCTTTCATCCGCCGCCAGGTCCCTCTCCCCGCCCCATTCCGAGAGCAGGTCCACCAAAGCCCGGCTGTTCATCCGCCCCAGGAATATCACCATCAGCGCCAGCACGATGAGCATGGACAGCAGCGAGAAGAACACTGCGGAGCGCTCCCTTAAGAACAGCAGGCTGTTCCTTTTTACCAGATATCCGATTTCCTTCATCCCGTTCCTCCCCCTATTTTTCCAATGATTTTCCTGTTATGTTCAAAAATACGTCGTCCATGGAGCCCTGTACCAGCTCGAAGCCCTGGAGGCAATGCTCCGCCTCCCGGAGGATCGGGAGGGCCGCCAGGCTATCCGGCAGGGCCACCACGAATGTCCCCCCGTCGGCTTCTTCCGCCGCCAGGCAGCCCTCCTTCCCTCCCCCGCCGCCAGGCTCCCCCCGGTGCCTGGCCAGGATCTCCGCCAGCTCCCCGCGCTTCCCCTCCCCGGGGACCAGCAGGAGCCTGTCCCTGGCAAATCGCTCCTTCAGCGTAAAGGGCGTTCCCGTCTCCCGGATCCGGCCGCTGTCCATGACGGCGATATGGGTGGCCCGGGCGGCCTCCTCCATGTAGTGGGTGGTCAGGAAGATGGTCACCCCTTCCCGGCGCAGCTCCTCCAGGCTCTCCCAGACCATCTGTCTGGTGGCGGGATCCAGCCCGGTGGTGGGTTCGTCCAGGAACAGGAGCCGGGGCGTGTTCACCAGGGCGGCCCCGATCTCGCAGCGCCGCTTCTGCCCTCCGGAGAGATGCTCGTAGCGCCTGCCGAACAGCGGCAGGAGCCCCAGCTTCTCGCCCACCTTGCCTATGCTGCCCTTAAGCTCCCCTCCCCGCAGGCCGTACAGGGAGCCCCTGACGGTCAGGTTCTCCCGGACGGTGAGCTTGTTGTCCAGGCAGTTGTTCTGCCACACCACCCCGATTTCTCGCCGGATGGCCTCGTCCTCCCTGCCCAGCCTGTGCCCGCAGATCGACGCCTCCCCTGCCGTGGGCGCAAGCAAGGTGCACAGCATATTGATGGTGGTGGACTTCCCCGCGCCGTTCACCCCCAGGAAGCCGAACAGCTCCCCCTGCTCCACCTGAAAGTCGATGCCGTCCACCGCTTTGACCTGGTGGAAGTGTTTCTTGAGCCCGCTGACCTTTATGACCGGTTCCATATCGTCTCCTCCTGTCTGTTTGCTTCTGTACTTATAGGAAAGCATAAAGGAGCGCCCTTTGCAAGCCATTGGCGGTGAGCTGCGTTTTTTCGCCGTTAAGTTGCATTCCTACAATTTGTCCCTTTGGTTTTTTGGGAGAATGGTGTATAATGGGAGCATGATGCAGGAATCTTTATCGATGTGAATGAACAGATGCGAGGTTGACAGATGTCCGCTAAAATCTTCCGTAAATATATCCGGCTTTTCGCTGCCGTGCTCTGCGCCGGCAGCCTGGCCCTGTCCCCTGCCCTCCCCGCGGAGGCCCAGGCCCCTACCGCCGCGGAGCTTGCGCTGGCGGCCAACCGTGCCCTGCCCGTCCAGTCCAACGAGGTGCCCAACTGGCCCGCTGGCCCTGTGGTGGGGGCGGAATCCGCCATTTTGATGGAGCTCCAGACAGGCACCATCCTTTACTCCAAGAATATCCACCAGCGGGAATATCCCGCCAGCACCACCAAGATCCTCACCACCCTGATCGCCGCGGAGCGGTGCCAGATGGACGAGATCGTGACCTTTTCCCACGATGCCGTCTTCGACACGCCCTGGGACAGCAGCCACATCGCCATGGACGTGGGGCAGGAGCTGACCATGGAGCAGTGCCTGAACGCCATCCTGATCCGCTCGGCAAATGAGGTGTGCTATGCGGTGGCGGAGCATATCACGGGCACCACGGACTGGCAGGTCTTCTCGGACATCATGAATGCGCGGGCCGGGGAGCTGGGCTGCCTGAACACCCATTTCATCAACCCTAACGGCCTGCCGGACGCGGATCATTATACCACGGCCTATGACCTGGCCATGATCGGCAGGGCCTTCTTCGCCAACGAGATGCTGTGCAAGATCACCCTGTCCCCCCGAATCGACTTCCCGGCTACGGACAAGCTGCCCCAGGGGAAGCTGGAGAACAACCACATGGAGATCATCCCCGGCGGAACCTATGCCTATGAATACATCGTGGGCTGCAAGACCGGCTACACGGACGATGCCAGGAGCTGCCTGGTGTCCTGCGCGGAGAAGGACGGGCTGAAGCTGATCTGCGTGGTGATGCGGGACGAGGCCCCCAACCACTATGAGGACACCATCTCCCTCTTCGAGTACGGCTTCTCCAATTTCGAGCGGGTGAACGTGGCCCAGACGGAGACGAAATACAATATCGACAACACCGGGCTGTTCTACAGCGGCAACGACATCTTCGGCAGCTCCCGGCCCTTCCTTTCCTTAAACAGGGAGGACTTCATCGTCCTGCCCCGGACGGTCTCCTTCGGGGAGGTCTCTTCCTCCATCTCCTACGAGGCGGCGGACGAGAACCAGGCGGCGGTGATCTCCTATTCCTATCAGGAGGTGCCCCTGGGCACCGTCCGGGTGGATTTCAACGCGGACAGCCAGGAGCCCAGCATCTTCGATACGGAAGGGGGGGAGGGTTCCGTTACGGCGCCCGGCCAGAATGGCGACGACGATTCTGTCGTATTTGTCAATGTGAGGTTTCTTCTCATAGGCGGCGCCGTGCTGGCAGGTCTGCTGCTTCTATGGCTCATCGCCCACCTGATTCTCAAAAACTATAATTTCTCACCCCGGAGCGGCAGGCGGGGATGGCGGAAGCGCAACCGCCGAAGAAGGCGCGGCTCCAGAAGGCACAGGAGGCTATGACCCTTAAGTCATAGCCTCTCCTTTGTCCGTGGTTTTCTTCTGTGAGTCCTTCCCTTATGCACATCGCTTGCATGTTCCCTGCGGGCCTTCAGCGCCTCCGCGTCCTCAGGGGGAATCAGCTTGGTGGTCTTTACCACATAGATCCGTCCCCCGGGGGATTTCCGGAACCTGATCTTCCCCTTCAGGTAGCCATGCTCCTCGCAGTAGGCCAGGCAGACATAATGCTTTCCGCCCGGCGAGAACCACCGGATCTTCTTGCGCAGGTTCCTGTGGCAGAGATAGCATTTGCTGGATGCCACCTCCCTGTCCGCCAGGGCCTCCTCCTTGGTGTCGAATTCCCTGGAAATATATTTGGCGTAATTGTCGAACTGTACCTTCAGCTCGGATTTCCTGTCCCTGGGCGGATGGAACACATCGTAGGACAGGTTCTTAAGCACCGCGGGCTTCTCCGCCAGTATCCTGGTCAGAAGCTTCGCCGTGTAATGGGCATCGGCGAACGCCCTGTGGAAGGGGATGTCCTTCTCCAGCTTCAGGAAATCCACCGCATGCTCCAGGGATTTCCTGCTCTTCCCGTCCTCGTAGGCCAGGCTGAACAGCTTCTGCACATCCAGGTAGGCAAGGGGGCCGTCCGCCAGGGGCTGCATGTGATAGTACTCCATGTTCCGCTGCAGCTCCGTCAGGTCCGAGCCGCCCCAGCAGCAGAAAAGGTACTCCTCCTCGCCGCACCAGCGGAAGAACTCCTCCGCCACCACGGGAAAAGGACGGCCCTTCTTCAGCTCCTTCATCCGCAGATGAATCAGGCGGCCGGTGGCCTGGTTCATCTCATGATACACTGACGGTCTGATAAGCTGGCTGAATTCTCTTTTTACATGCTGACCTTCCCCGGGATTCCCCTCCCCGGCAGGGCAGG